>DATABQ010000590.1:0-1646 GCA_036259495.1 Longimicrobiales bacterium
CGCGTCGCGATGCTCTATTCCACCCAGGCATACAAGAACGGGCCGCTGGGTCTGGAGATGATCGAACGCGCGCGTTCACGGATCCCCGATCTGACGACGACGCTGTTCGGTCTGGAGCCTGCACCGGCGGGACTGCCGCACTGGGCGACCTACGTACGCGGTGCGACGGGCGAGCGGCTCGCGGCGGAGGTGTACAATGTTGCCGCCGTATACCTGTGCCCTAGCCTCAGTGAAGGCTGGCACCTTCCACCGGCCGAAGCCATGGCTTGTGGCTGCGCGCTCGTCTCATCCGACATTGGCGGTGTCGCTGATTACGCGTTCCCCGGCGAAACGGCCGTGCTGTACCCCCCCGGCGACGTCGATGCCGGTGCACAGAGCCTTGCATCACTGCTGCAGGATGATGATAGGCGGATCGCGATGGCGAAACGGGGGAGGGAACGGATCGCACAGTTTTCGTGGGAGCGAAGCGTGACTATGCTGGAATCACTTCTGAGCGGGACGCAGCTGTCCGCGTGATAGCGGTCGGGGGATCCGGGGTCGGGGATCGGGGGGATCTGCCTCTACCGTCGCGGGCCCCTGCACACGGCGATCAACGTCCAGGCCGTCCCCGTGTCACGCTCTCCTATGCTCCATTGGCGCAGGCCTCCGCCACCGGCTCGCACCCCCGCGTGCGCTGTCTTTCCGCGTAGCGTGCGGCGCACAGCGCGAAGCACCGGTGCGAGTCGCAGACGCACTGCCGCGGAACGAAGCAGCAACCGCAGACGCGATGCACCGGCGGGCGACTGATACCAGATGGTCACATCCTCGAAGTACCGCTCGAGCAAAGCCCTGAACTCCGGCTCGCTGAACTCGTTCAGGTGATACTGGTTCGATGACGGAGCGTCGGCGGGAGCGCCACGGAGGCTGTTGAGGAGCAGCCGATTCGGTGTGCTCGTCAGCAGGGTGCCATCTTCTGCCAGCAGTGTCGCGGCGCGTGCAACGAAATGCTCGGGCCGCGCCAGATGTTCGATGTTCTCGAAGTTGATGATCACGTCGAAAGGCCTGAGCTCCGCCGCACGTGCAAGCTGTTCGCAGTCATCGCGGCACCAGGTGATCGCCGCCCGGTCGAAGTGCTGCTGCGCGAGTGCGAGGGCCTCGTCCGCGATATCGATCGCGACTACCCGCGCGTTCCGCCTGTCCGCAACTTCCGCCGCCCCGTAACCCACACCACAGCCCGCATCGAGAACGGACGCTCCCTCGGGTACAAACTCCAGCGCAAACGTGTAGCGCTGGATGTGGTCGGGATAACTCGATTCCCAAAGCGGCGTGCCGGGAACGATGCGCTCACCCGTCACATCGATCGTACTCTGTTCCGCCGCGCCTGACGGGGAAGTGCTCATGGCTTCCAGGTGAACGGCGGCGGGTTGACCCGGCCGGTCAGTCGCAGCGAGATGTTCTCGTCCTTCCGGTAGGGAAAGTCGGGATGGTTCGAGTGGTGAATGCCCAGCAGCGCGCGGCTGTAGCGGAAGCTGTAGCCGATCCCGGCTTCGACGGAGAACAGCGGCGTCGTGTAGAGGTGCGAGCCGCGGAACGACATCTCCGTGTCGTGGCCGTGCGGCCCGTGGATCTGTGCCCACACCGCGTAATATGCGTCGTCATCGTAGCGG
>DATABQ010000591.1:0-4751 GCA_036259495.1 Longimicrobiales bacterium
CGCCGCTCACCGTGCAAGCTCCTCGAGCACATCAACGGCCTGCGCCTGCATGCCGGGCGTGACATGCGAATAGGTATCGGCCGTCAGCAGGGTAGTGGAGTGTCCAAGCCGTTCTGCGATGACCTTGAGCGATAGACCCCGCTCGAGCAGCAACGTCGCGCATGAATGCCGCAGATCGTATACGCGCATCGACGGCAGCTCAGCCGCCTTCAGCAGCTTCTTGAAGACGTCCCTCATACGCTGCTGCTGAAGCGGGCCACCTATCTCGTCACAGAAAACGAGATCCAGGGGCTGCCACGCATCCCCGGCCTCAAGCCGAGCCGCTGCCTGGCGCCGGCGATGATCGGCCAAGGCCTTCACGACCACAGACGGCACGCGCACGGCGCGTCGGCTACTCTCGCTCTTCGGCTGATCGAATCGGGGCTCCGTGCCCTGTCTGTAGACGAGCACCTGCGAGACACGTATCGAGTCCCCCTGCACGTCCTTCCACCGCAACCCCAGTGCTTCGGACGGCCGAAGCCCGGAGAACAGAAGGAGGGTCCAGTACGCTCCCGTGGGGTCACCTCGCACGACGTCCAGGAAGTCGGCGACGCGATCGGCCGGGATCGTCGCGCGTTCCTTCCGGACGTTCTTCGGTAGGACCTTCGCGATCGTCTTGCCGCGCGCCGGGTTGAACGCAATCAGCTTGGCGGCGGCCGCCTGCTCGAGCGCATTGCGCAGAACCTCGTGGGCCATGCGTACGGTGCGGGGCGCGAGGTTCCTGCCTGCCAACTGCGTGAGCATTCCGCGAATAGCGCCCTCGTCAACCTGCGTGACCCGCAGATCCCCGAGATATGGGCGAACATATCGCTTCAGAACTGACGAATACTCGGCAAGGGTCTGAGCCCGCACGCTCGGCTTCGCTATCGTCGTTAGCCATTCGTCCAGCCATGTGTTGAGCGTCTGCCTCGTGCGCGGCCGCAGAGTGCCGCCGCTCTTGCTGCCTAGCATCTTTACGAGCTCAGCGTCCGCGGCTTTCTTGCCGCCGTGCACCAGCTTACTCACGTACTTCCGCTTGCCCGAGCTATCTCGGCCGACAAATACGCGAACGAGATACTTCTTGGGTCCTCTCGGAATGATCTGCCCCGAGCGCTTGGTGCTCACGCGGCACCGTCCACGATGCTGTCGTTGAGTACGTCGACACCGTCGAGAAAACCGATTCCAACCTTAACAATTCTCAACATTCTGGCGGGGGTCGCGATTGCCGCTTGCGGGATGGCGGATGTTCCAAAAATCATGGCGGCGTCTCTCGGAGTGGACCGGCCAAGCAGGCTTTACTATGTTTTCAAGCGCGCCGGCGACGGTCGGTATGCGCACATGGGCGTCTATCTTTGCGGGGTGGGCGGCCGTTCCTAGCGTCAGGGCCGCCGCATTGGGCCCAACTGCAACATACATCACGGCACACTGGCACACCATAGGCACACTTAGGCGGTCGGCTGAACAGGGCAGGGGATGGTTTAGGGCGCGCATATCATTGCGCTAGAACGAACTAAGGACAAGAGGGAGCGGAGGGGGCCTGGTGGTCCCACCAGTCTTCAAAACTGGCTTGAGTGGCTAAAACCCGCTCTGGTAGGTTCGATTCCTACGCGTTCCCGCCATTCGCACGTTGCCCCCGCGCACGTCGCCGGATTCTCGCCGCCCCGACGCGATGGATCTGAGCGGCTTCTCTGTACGCCCGCTGTGGTTATCTTCAATTCATACAGTAGCTTCCAAAACAATCACAGCTCTGCGAAGCGATGGCATATCGAAAACTTCCGCACGTCGTTGCGGCGGCAGGCCTGATCGGCGCCTGCGCGAGCGCGGCCATGATGCCGGCCGCGGATGGCGCCTCAGGAACCGACGCGACAGCGGTAACCCTGACGCCGGTTGTCGTGGACGCAGACGGGCGCATGACAGCGCAGCCGCGCGCCGTCGCCGCAGTGCCGGCCGGCCCAGTTGCTGTCGAGCGCGTGTCGGTCGACCCGGCGCCCCTCGCCGTCGCGGAAGGCGAAGCGACGTACTATGCGAGCAAGTTCGACGGCAGGCGCTCTGCCAGCGGCGTGATCTTTCGCAATGCGGAAGCATACGCTGCACATCGCAGCTATCCATTCGGCACGATCGTCCGTGTCACCAATCTGGTGAACAACCGATCGGCGGTGGTCGAAGTCATCGATCGCGGGCCGCATGGCTCGTCCGCACGTGCGAAACGCACCATCATCGACCTCTCGCAGAGTATCGCGCGCGAGCTCGACTTCATCCGCGCCGGCCGGATTCCCATTCGTGTCGAGGTGCTGGAGTGGGGTGGCGGGCGCATATAATCGCCATCGACATTTCCCGCGGCGCCGGCTAGTCTCCACGAATGCGCGTAATTCTGAATCCCACTGCCCGGCATGGCGCCGGGCGACGGCTCCGCACGACGATCGAGCGGGAGCTGGCGGGCCGCAGGCTCGACTTCGACATCGTCGAGACCGAAGGTCCCGGTCACGCGGTGGAGCTTGCGCGTGAAGCGGCGGACGTCGGCATCGATCGTGTCGTGGCGGCGGGCGGAGACGGCACCGTTCACGAGGTCGCGAACGGCCTCATGGCTGCCGCAGGAACTCCGCCTGCACTTGGACTGATTCCGATAGGGACCGGTAATGACTTCGTGAAGATGATGCCCGGAACAGCGACACGCGCCGATGCCTTCGCCACGCTCCAGGCCGGGTCCGAGTCTCCCGTGGATGTCGGCCTGGCGCGCTGGGACGGACACGTTGAGCATTTCGTCAACGCCATGGGGACCGGTATCGATGTCGAGGTCGTGCGGCAGATGAGACGCTCCGGCTGGATGCCGGGTATGATGATCTACCTGATGGCATTGATCCGTGCTCTCGTTCACTTCCGGCCGGTGCCGATCCGCATTGTCGTCGACGGCACTGCGACCAGCGCGGACATCATGATTCTCGCCGTTTGCAACGGGCCATCGATCGGCGGTGCATTCCGCGTCTGTCCGGATGCACGTCCCGATGACGGCGTCCTCGATGCGTGCATCGTACGCGAGCTGCCGCTGCATCGCATCGTTCGCGTCATACCGCGCGTGCTCAGCGGCAGTCACGCCGGTCAGCCCGGAATCTCCATGCATCGCGGAGCGAACTTCGTGCTCCGCACCGAGGAGGGTCGTCCGCTGCCGTTTCAACTGGACGGAGAGTTGCGTCAGGCGAGCGGCGACATCGACGTATCCCTCGATCCACGGCGATTGAATGTGATCCGCAGTGTACCGGCGACTGCCGGCCGAAGGAACTGACATGCTGATTCGCCTGACACTGCGCGCCGCGTGCCTGGCCGTCCTGTTCGTCGCCGCTCCGGCCGCGGCGCAGGATCCACAGGATCCGGTGCAGGATCCGGTGCTGGAGCCCGATACCATGCCGGTTGCCGATACGATTCCCCGGGAGTTCCCGACGCCGCGCGCTGCGTTCATGCGTGCGGTGGCCATTCCGGGGTGGGGCCATGTGTACGCAGGCGAGTACACGCGCGGCGCCGTATACTTCGCGCTTCAGTCCACGAGCTGGTTCATGCTGGTGAAGACGCTGCTCAAGCTCGACGATGTGCAGGACCGCAACGAGCGGCTCACAGGTCTCGCCGTCGATTCGCTCGCAATGGTAATGGCGGCCGATACGCTCCTGGCGGAGCAGCTCGAGGATCCCGAGGCGTACGAAGACGCCCTGCTCGGCTATCCCGGACTCGCGGACACGCGCAGCCTCGTGAGCGCACGCAAGCAGCAGCGGCAGGACTGGATCACCTACACGCTCTTCTTCACGTTCGCAGCCGGCGTAGACGCGTACGTGACCGCGCACCTCAAGGACTTCCCTGTGGAGATCATAGCGGAGCCCGGCTTCGACGGCCGCCTCGATCTCGGGTTTGGCATCCCGACAGGCGGCGGGCACTGATGCCGGATAACCGTCCGATCGGTGTGTTCGACTCGGGAATCGGCGGCCTCACCGTCGCGCGTGAGCTGCTGCATCGGCTCCCCAATGAGTCGATCGTATACTTCGGAGATACGGCGCGTGTGCCGTACGGGCCCAAATCGCCCGCAACCGTGACGCGCTATTCGGAGGAAGCCGCGTCGTTCCTGCTGTCGCGCGACGTGAAGATGATCGTGATCGCGTGCAACACGGCGACGGCACACGCGGCACAGCGACTTTCGCAGCTGCTCCCCGTACCGGTGACCGGCGTCATCGAGCCGGGTGCGCGCGCTGCCGTGCAGGCGACCACGTCCGGTCGTGTGGGAGTGATCGGGACGGCCGGGACCATCCGCTCCGGCGCCTACGACCTCGCCGTACGTCGGCGGCTGCCCGATGCGCGTGTGTACGCACAACCCTGTCCGCTCTTCGTCCCGATCGTTGAGGAAGGCTGGCACACCCACCCGGCCGCGCACCTCGTCGCCGAGGAGTACCTGACGCCGCTCCACGAGATGGATGTCGATGTGCTGATCCTGGGCTGCACACACTATCCGATCCTGAGCGGACTCATCGCCGATGTAATGGGACCCGCCGTTCAGCTCGTGGACTCTGCTGCCGAGACCGCGCGCGAGGTGGCGGAGATGCTGGACCGCTACGACTTCCATCGCACGGAGGCCGAGCCGCCATCGCACACGTTCGCCGCCAGCGATGCGCCGCTGCGCTTCCGCGATGTCGGCCGCACGTTCGTCGGCGAGGTGCTGAGGGTCGTCGAGCTGATCGATGTCGAGGGGTTCGGCC
>DATABQ010000592.1:0-1804 GCA_036259495.1 Longimicrobiales bacterium
CTGGATCCGTGTGGTGGGTGCCGCGCTCGCGAACGTGCGAGCGATCAGCGTGACACAGGGATCGAGCACCATCCCGATGCAGCTGGCGCGGAACATCTTCCCGAAGGCACTCCCCGGCACGCAGCGCACGATGAAGCGCAAGCTCCAGGAAGCGCGTGTCGCACGCATGATCGAGCAGCGATTCGAGAAGCACGAGATCCTGGAGATGTACCTCAACCACATCTACTTCGGCGGTGGTGCGTACGGAATCGAGGCGGCATCGCAGCTGTATTTCGACAAGCCGGCGACTGACCTGACGCTGGCCGAGACCGCGACTCTGGCCGCGCTGCCGAAGGCTCCCGCACACTACGACCCGCGACGGCGCCCGGAGCGCAGCCTGGAGCGGCGCAACCTGGTCCTGACGATCATGGAGGAGCAGGGCGTCGTCGATGCGGAGGAGGCCAGTGAAGCGCGGGAGGAGGACCTCGGCGCGCGCGCGGACGCGGGGCCAGACCGCACCGGCATTCCTCTCGGCGCGTACTACATCGACATCGTGCGCGGGATCCTGGAGGATCGGTTCGGCGAGGAGCTGTATCGCTCGCGGCTGCGGATTCACACGACGCTGGACCAGACCGCGCAGCGGGCGGCGGAGGAGGAGCTGACATCGCAGCTGAAGCAGCTGGACGGTCGCGTCCGCGATGGCGAGGGCGACCTTCAGGGCGCAGTGGTGGTGATGGAGGCGCAGACGGGCGATGTGCTGGCGCTCGTCGGCGGGCGTAATCCGGCCACGTCGCGATACAACCGCGCGATTCTGGCGCAGCGTCAGATCGGCAGCGCGTTCAAACCGTTCGTGTATGCGGCCGCGCTCCAGGAGGGCATTCCCACGAGTCAGCTCGTGCTGGATGCACCGCTGCGCATGGAGCTCTCGCGCAATGATGTATGGGAGCCGGAGAACTACGACGGCATGTACGAAGGCAACGTATCGCTTCGTCACGCACTGGTACGATCGCGGAACATCCCGACCGTGCGGCTCGCCACGGCTGTCGGCATCGACGATGTCGCGCAGACGGCGCGTCTCGCGGGTGTCACCGGCGACATGGACGAGACGCCGGCGCTCGCACTGGGCACGGTCGCCATGAGCCCGATGCAGCTCGTGTCGGCCTACACGACATTCGCGACGCTCGGCAGCACGGCCGAGCCGCGCTACGTGCTGAGCGTCGAGGACGAAGATGGCGAGATCCTGTGGGAGGTCCCGCAGGAGACGAAGCAGAGCGGGCTGGATCCCGGTGTCGCATACATCATCACGGATATCCTGCGCGATGCGGTCGACCACGGTACGGGCACGGGTGTGCGCAGTGCCGGGTTCCGCGGTCCTGTGGCGGGGAAGACCGGCACCACGAACAATGCGACGGACGCCTGGTTCGTAGGCTATACGCCCGAGGTCGTCGGAGCGGTCTGGATCGGATACGACGAGCCGGCCCCGCTCGGCAGTGCGGCTACCGGCGGCGGATTCGCCGCACCGCTGTTCGGGCGCATCATGCGCCAGGTGTACGCGGACCGCGCCGTACCGGAATGGCGGATGCCGCCGGGTGTGGTCGAGTACCGTGTCGATCCGTATACCGGTCTCCTGCTCGAGGAGGGATGCAGTCCGAACGGCACGTATGCGACGTCCGAGCTGTTCCTGGCGGAGTACGTACCGGCGAGCCACTGCCCCACCAGTCGCGGTACGGGCAGTGGCTCGCCGGTACGTACTCCGCCAGGAACAGCTCGGACGTCGCATACGTGCCGTTCGGACTGCATCCCTCCTCGAGCAGGAGACCGGTAT
>DATABQ010000593.1:0-3381 GCA_036259495.1 Longimicrobiales bacterium
CACGGATTCGCCGTCAGACTGCACGTTTTCAACGATGCGAATGCCTGCGCTGTCGCGCACAGATGGCTGGTAAGCGCTCGACCATGCATCTGCGCAGCCCGAACAGAGCCACACTGACACAAGGGGCGCGACAGAGAGGAGAATCCGGGCAACACGCCCTTGCACCAGGACCAGCATCTGACTCCTGGATATCGTGGTAGTGGATGGTAGCGGAAGGTCGGCTTTGTTACCGGTACGTCCAGGGCAGCGGGTTGTCAACCTTCGCAGGAGCTGATCATCTACCACTGCGGGCCGCCAAACATGTCGCGACCGTAATGCGAATCGCTCTCCCTTGTAGCACCGCGCAATGCGGGCTAGCATCCCAAATCACGACCGGGGAGTTCCGCTCCGGCGCACGCTGCGACGCGAAGGGGGCAATGAACATTCACGAGAAGGAAGTTCTCGACTACCATGACGGCGGCCGCCCGGGCAAGCTGGACATAGTCTCATCCAAGCCGTTCCTCACGCAGCGCGACCTTTCGCTGGCCTACACGCCCGGCGTCGCTGTGCCGTGCCTCCGCATCCAGAGCAACCCGCTCGACGCATTCCGCTACACCGGCCGCGGCAACCTGGTCGCGGTGGTCACCAACGGGACTGCGGTTCTGGGCCTGGGCAACATCGGCGCACTTGCCGGCAAGCCGGTGATGGAGGGCAAGGCAATTCTGTTCAAGCGGTTCGCCGACGTGAACGTCTTCGACATTGAGCTCGACACGCAGGATCCCGACGAGCTCATCCGTTGCGTCAAGCTGCTCGAGCCGACGTTCGGCGGCATCAACCTGGAGGACATAAAGGCGCCGGAGTGTTTCTACATCGAGGAGACGCTCCAGCAGCAGATGGACATTCCCGTCTTCCACGACGACCAGCACGGCACGGCCATCATCAGCAGCGCGGCACTGCTGAATGCGCTGGAGCTGACGGAGCGTGACATCTCGAAGATCCGCGTCGTCTTCGCAGGCGCGGGTGCGGCCGGCATCGCATGCGCGAACATGTACCTCGCCCTCGGTGTCGATCCCGCCAACGTGCTCATGGTGGACAGCAAGGGCGTGCTCTACGAGGGCAGGGGCGAGGAGTCGAATCCATACAAGCAGCAGTATATCCGCAGCACCGATCGCCACACGCTGGCGGAGGCGCTCGAGGATGCCGACGTGTTCGTCGGAGTGTCCAGCAAGGATCTGGTCACGCAGGACATGGTGCGCGCGATGGCGAAGAACCCGATCGTGTTCGCCATGGCTAATCCGGACCCGGAGATCACGTACGACGCTGCGCGTGCGGCGCGCCCGGACGTGATCATGGCGACCGGCAGGTCGGACTATCCAAACCAGGTCAACAACGTGCTCGGGTTCCCATTCATCTTCCGCGGCGCTCTCGATGTCCGCGCCCGCGCGATCAACATGGAGATGAAGATCGCCGCGGCGCGTTCCCTGGCGGAGCTCGCGAAGGAGGATGTCCCCGACTCGGTCATCAACGCGTATGGCGGCGATCGTTTCTCGTTCGGTCCCGAGTACATCATTCCGAAGCCGTTCGATGCGCGCGTGCTGACGCGCGAGTCGATCGCGGTGGCGCGTGCAGCAGTCGAAACCGGCGTCGCACGGGAGCCGATCAGTGACTGGGATGAGTACGCCGAGCGGCTCGAGCGCCGGATTCTCGGCAAGGCGCATCAGGTCACGCGCTCGCTGATTCACAAGGCGCGGGTCGCGGGACGGAAACGCATCGTGCTGCCGCAGTCGGGCGAGGAGAAGATCCTCCGGGCGTGCCAGCTGCTGATCGACGACGACAGCGTTCAGCCCGTTCTCGTCGGCAATGCGGATGAAGTCGGCGATCGCGCGACATCGCTCGGCATCGACCTCGAAGGCGTGGAGATCTTCGATCCGGGTCCGAGCATGGATGAATACGCGCGTGAGCTGTACCGTCTGCGCGGTCGGAAGGGCGTCACGCCGCAATCAGCGCGGCGCCTGCTTCAGGATACCGCGTATCTCGGCGTGATGATGGTCCACATGGGGGACGCGGACGGACTCGTGCACGGGCTGAACAGGTCGTATCCCGACACCATCCGCCCCGCACTACAGGTGCTCAGGCTGCGCGAAGGGGTGACCCGGGTAGCCGGGATGTACTGCCTCATCGTGCGCGATCGCATGCTGTTCTTCGCGGATGCGACCGTCAACATCGAGCCCACGGCCGAGGAGCTCGCAGAGATCGCGATCTCCGCCGCGACCGTCGCCCGGCGCTTCTTCGATACCGAGCCGCGCGTTGCGATGCTGTCGTTCGGCAATTTCGGCTCTGTCGAGCATCCGTTCGCGCAGAAGATGGCGCGCGCTACGGAGATCGCCCGGCTCCGCGATCCGGGCCTCGTCGTCGAAGGAGAGATGGCGCCGGATACCGCACTCGTCCCGGAGATCGTCGAGGCGAACTTCCCGCACTCACGCATACGCGGCAACGCCAACGTGCTGATCTTCCCGAACGTGCAGTCAGGCAACATCTCGCTCAAGCTCGTGCACCGTATCGCCGGGGGTGAAGTGATCGGACCGATACTGATGGGGATGAACAAGCCGGTGAATGCACTGAACTACTTTGCATCCGTGCAGGAGATCGTGAACATCACGACGATCACGGGGATCATGGCAGGCGCTGCGCACGTGTAGCGTACCGCGTCCCGGAATGGCACGCTGGACCACAACCCTGACACCTGGAGCTTCGCATGGCCACTCCACGAAGCATCGCGTTTGCACCACTTCTGATCCTGGCCGCGCTGACCGCGTGCTCTTCGGCACCAGGCGACAACGATCAGGCGCAGCCGGCTGACACAGCCGGCGCGACAGCAGCACAGGAGCCGGACCTCCCCCCCGGCGCAGAGGAAGCCGCCCGGCGTCTGGAGGAGTCGCCCCGCCATGGTGAGTGGGTGATGATCGATGCCGGCGATGACAGCATCCGTGCGTGGGTCGTGTATCCGGAGCGCAGCACGCCGGCACCGGTGGTTCTGGTCGTGCACGAGATCTACGGCCTGACCGGCTGGATCCGCGGTGTCGCCGATCAGCTGGCTGCGGATGGCTTCATCGCCATAGCTCCGGACCTGCTGACGTCGCACGACGTCCCGACGGACGAGAGCGGCGATCCCGTGCGCGAGGAGGCGACACGCACGATCCGCACGCTCGATCCGGAGAACTATCAGCCGCAGCTCGTCGCGATCGCCGAGTGGGGCATGGCACTGCCCGCAGCATCGGAGAGTTACGGAATCGTAGGGTTCTGCTGGGGCGGCTCGGCGTCTTTCCGTCACACGATAGAGTCATCCACGGTCGACGCCGCAGTGGTGTACTACGGCTCATCGCCTGACGCCGACATGCTCAC
>DATABQ010000594.1:0-2020 GCA_036259495.1 Longimicrobiales bacterium
GTGCTCGTCGCCGGCTGTGCAGGAGATACGGAGTCCGATACGGCGACGCCCGGAGCGGCAGCGGACACATCCGGCGAAGCAGCCGCTCCATCCGGAGCAGCAGCGCCGACAGGAGCCGGCGGCGACGCGCCGGACGCGGACGTTCCCGCGGATGAGCAGGGTGCGGAGCCTGCGGCGCTGATGGGCTCGAGCTGGACGGCAGCCGATACGGAAGTGGCACGCCCGAACGCGCGCGCGGCACTTCTGCGTGAGATCAGGACCGCGCGGCACAACGATTTCGATCGCATCGTGCTGGATTTCGGCGCGGACGCGGTGCCGGGCTATCGCATATCGTATATCGACAGTCCCGTGCGTCAGTGCGGCTCGGGCAATCCGGTGCCGCTTGCAGGCGATGCGTGGCTGTCCGTAACGGTACAGCCGGCGAATGCACACACGGAAGAAGGGGAGCCGACGGTTCGCGAGCGCGAGCGCGCTCCCCGCCTGCCGGTGCTCCTGGAGCTGAAGCTCATCTGCGATTTCGAGGCGATGGTCGAGATTGTCGCGGGAGTGGAGTCGCCGGAGCAGTATCGTTCGTTCGTGCTGAAGTCGCCAAACCGGCTCGTCGTCGACATCATGCATCCGCGCTGAACCTGCTTGCATCCTCGGGCCGCGGCCTGAGCTGTGACTGTATTTCTGACCCTCAACGGAGGTGTTCGTGAGTCTGTCAGCGACTGCACCCAAGGCGGAGCAGATCACGACGAACCAGTTCGATGCCGCAGCGGACCTGCTCGGGCTGCCGGCGTCCATGCGCAAGCGGCTGTGCACGCCTTTCCGGGAAGTGACGGTGCAGGTGCCCGTCCTGATGGACAACGGGGATGTCCAGATCTTCCTCGGCCATCGCGTGCAGCACAACGGTGCGCGCGGGCCGACCAAGGGCGGAGTGCGTTACCACCCGACGGTCGATCTGCACGAGGTGCGCGGACTCGCGACGCTCATGACGTGGAAGACTGCGCTGCTCGACCTGCCGTTCGGCGGTGCGAAGGGCGGCGTGAGCGTGGACGGCCGCGGTCTGTCCAAGCGCGAGCTCGAACGGCTCACGCGCAAGTTCACGGAGCGCATCGCGATCGCGCTCGGACCCTATCGCGACATACCGGCGCCGGACATGGGCACGAACGCGCAAACCATGGCGTGGATGCTCGACGAGTACAGTCAGAAGAAGGGGTACACGCCCGCGGTCGTGACGGGGAAGCCGGTCAGCCTCGGCGGTTCGCTCGGTCGTGAAGCGGCCACGGGCCGCGGAGTGATGATCTCGATGCGCGAGGCCGCGCGCGATTACGGGTTCCCGTGGGAAGGCGCGACCGCGGCCATTCAAG
Organism: Longimicrobiales bacterium; assembly: GCA_036259495.1. Taxonomy (GTDB): domain Bacteria; phylum Gemmatimonadota; class Gemmatimonadetes; order Longimicrobiales; family RSA9; genus SH-MAG3. Next base: position 1,353 of record DATABQ010000594.1, read on the forward strand.
GATTCGGGAATGTCGGCAGCCACCTGGCCGAATCGCTGGTAGCGGAAGGCGTGAAGGTCATCGCGATCACGGATGCAGAGGGCGGCGTGCACAACGAGAACGGGCTCGACATACCCGCACTGATCGCATACACGAAGCAGCACCGCACCGTTGCCGGATACAAGGACGCGGACGCGCTCTCAAACGACCAGCTCTGGCGCCTCCCCTGCGATTTCATGGTGCCCGCCGCGCTCGGCAGCGTCATCACGAAGGAAGACAACGCGGACGAGATCCAGTGCAGGATGCTGGTCGAGGCGGCCAATGCGCCAACGACACCGATCGCTGACAAGATCCTGCGCGAGCGCGGCATTGTCGTGCTGCCGGACTTTCTCGCGAACGCCGGCGGTGTGGTGGTTTCGTATTTCGAATGGACGCAGAACCTGCAGCAGCTGCGCTGGGACATCGAGCAGGTGTACGCCGGCCTGGAGCGCAAGATGGTCACGGCCTACAGGGACGTTTCGACGCTCGCGAAGGAGCGGTCGGTGCCGCTGCGCACCGCGGCTTACGCGATAGCTCTCCAGCGCGTGGCCGACGCCGAAGAGCTGCGCGGCAACTGATCGCATTCCCGCCGCCGCAGGCGCACTGCTGGAGGGCCACGCAGGCGGCGCGTGAACACCGGCCGTCACAGC
>DATABQ010000595.1:0-4226 GCA_036259495.1 Longimicrobiales bacterium
GCCGAGCTTCAGAGCGCGCATTCTCTCGACGAACTGCGGCACGAATTCGTCATAGACCGCATCCGCCACAATGAACCGCTTCGCCGCGATGCACGACTGGCCGTTGTTGATCGTCCGGGCTTTCACCGCGGTCTCCGCGGCCTGCTCCAGATCAGCATCGGACATGACAATGAACGGATCGCTGCCGCCGAGCTCGAGCACGGTCTTCTTCAGACATTCACCCGCTGTCTTCGCCACCGCGGCGCCAGCGCGATCGCTCCCGGTCAGCGTGACCGCTCTGACGCGCGGATCACGGATGATGCCATCGACCGCATCCGGACCGACGAGCAGCGCCTGGAAGACGCCCTCATCGAATCCTGCACGCCGGACGATGTCCTCGATGGCGAGCGCGCACTGCGGGACGTTCGACGCATGCTTCAGCAGGCCGACGTTGCCCGCCATCAGGCCGGGGGCGAGGAAGCGGAAGACCTGCCAGAACGGGAAGTTCCACGGCATGACCGCGAGCACCGGCCCGATCGGCTGATACGTGATGAAGCTGCGGTGTGCGCCCGTGTCCACTGCATCGTCGGCGAGGAATCGCTCGGCATGATCGGCGTAGTAGCGGCATACCCACGCGCACTTCTCCGCTTCGGCGACGGCAGCGCCGATCGGCTTGCCCATCTCCAGCGTCATAGTGCGCCCGAGCTGCTGCTTCTCGTTCTCGAGAATTTCGGCCGCCGCGCGCATCCGTGCCGCGCGCTCCGCCAGCGGCGTGCGCCGATGCATCTCGAACGCGCTCGCGGCGAGTGACAGTCTCTCTTCGAGCTGCGAGTCGCTCAGATCTGGGTACCTGCCAAGCTCCTCGCCTGTGGCCGGATTGCGACTGATCATCGGCGTGCCTTATTCGGGAATGGGAAAGACCAGCTGACGCAGCGAGTCGGCGAGGACGTTGTGACGTTCTGCGATCGCACGGCAGCGGTCGTTCAGCGCACGTACGGAGTCCTCGATCGGTGGCCACGCGGCCGCGGAATCGTTGTACCGGTTGAATGTCTCCATGTAGACACGGTAGCTGTCCACCGGCACGCCACGCCGGTCCAGCGCCTCCAGCTCGCGCACGCGCTCACGCATCGAATCCAGCCGACTATCGTATGCGCGAAGCTCGGCCGCCCGCCCGTCCACTGCCCACTGGCACGAATCGGCACGCGCGCGGAGCGCCGAGATCCTGGCGCGAAGCTCCGCGTGAGGACTGTCATTCATCATGCTGCGGACACCCCGGAACCCGAGCACCAGAATGACGACGATCGCAGCGACGAGCAGCCATGACCGCAGTCGCGGACGCAGTACGTTCATGCGCGTAGACTAGCAGAATATCCGCAGTCCGGCCATTCAGCCGGTGTGAACAGGCGTAGCCGCGGCGGCGCCGGTCACGTATGCTTTCCGCGGCAGCCGAAACTCACTCCGCCAGGGAGCGCGCGATGTCACGCAAGCTGATCGTCGAAGCGATCGGAACGTTCTTTCTCGTCCTCACCATCGGGCTCGTCGTTCTGGAGCCCGGCGCCGGTGCTATGGCGCCCCTTGCGATCGGCTCAGTGCTCGTGGCGATGGTTTACACAGGCGGGCACATCTCCGGCGCGCATTACAATCCGGCCGTCACGCTCGGCGTCTTCATGCGAGGTCGCGCATCTGCCGCCGAGCTCGCAGGCTACTGGGTGGTACAGGTGGTCGGTGCCGTCTGCGCGGCCCTTGCGGTCGGCTTCCTCAGGCCCGATGCCGCAGCCACTGTCGCCGCGCCTGCAGTCGGGCAGGCGTTCCTCGCGGAGTTCCTGTTCACGTTCGCGCTCGTATTTGTCGTGCTGAACGTCGCCACAGCACGAGGCACCACCGGCAACTCCTACTTCGGTCTCGCAATCGGCTTCACCGTCCTCGCCGGTGCCTATTCCGTCGGCGCCATCTCGGGAGGTGCCTTCAACCCCGCCGTAGCCATCGGCATCACTGTTCTCGGCCTGAGCGCGCCCGGATTCCTCTGGGTCTTCGTGGCCGCCAATCTGCTCGGCGGTGCAGCGGCCGCGCTGCTGTTCAACGTTCTCGACATGGGCGATGACAAGGCCGTGAACGCCACTCCCGCCGAGCAGGCTCAGCTGCAGGGTGCCGCCGATACGGGCGCGTAGCCCCAGCGATCACAGGTCGCGCGGATACAGCCGCGCCGCGCCCGCCGGTGCAATCGCTCCGAAATGACGCAGATCCAGCGTCGCGATCGCACCGGCTCCCAGTCGCTCCGCTACCGCTGCCACCACGCCATCCGTCAGACCGAGTCCCAGGGAGGCATGGCGCCGGTTCAGCTCAGCGGCTCGCGTCACGTCCGTGCGCTCGCCCCACTCCACTGTGAACGCCGCACTGCTCACGTCATCCAGGAAGAGCGAAGCCGGGCGCTCACCGGCATGCTTCCGCACCAGATAGTCGATCTCCGGCAGCACCGCCCACGGGAGCACCCACGCTGAGGGACCCTCCTCCCACAGCGTCCGCAGCAGCGCGTGATGCCGATCGTCCGCATCCAGCAGCGCCAGCACCGCACTGGTGTCTGCGACGATGATCACGTGCCGAATCCGTCCAGCAGCTCCTCCGTCCGCTCCGACAGATCGCCCCGGCCGCTCCGCGCCGAGCCTATGCTCGTCGCCACCCGTGCCTCCCGGCGCCGGACGTACTCCGCCACTGCCTCACGGATCAGCTCCGCAGCCGGCCGGTTCTCCGCCGCGGCGATCGCCTTCAGGCGACGGTGGTCCGCACTGTTCAGGTACACGGTGGTCTTCTCCTTGTCATATGTCATATGGTAACCATACATCCGGCTGACGTCTTTGTCAATTCCCGGTCCGCCTTAAACTGATCTTTCTTCTCTGCCAGTGCCCATGCCCATTCGGGACGAAATTTCATCAAAGGCTCCCTTGCTTCGGTATTTCTTCGGTCCCATCTTTCGGGAGATGTTCGGTCAGGCGCATGGGACTGACGGGCACGAAGTGCGGGCAGAAGGGGGAGCGAAGGTTGAATTATGTAGAGCTACGCGCGCATTCGGCGTTCTCGTTTGGCGACGGTACCATGACGCCGGAGGCGCTGGTCGAGCGCGCTGCAGGTCTCGGGTATGCCGCGCTGGGTCTGACGGACACGGCCGATGTCGGTGGAGTGATCCGCTTCACGCTGGCCGCGGAGAGGGCGGGCATCCGTCCCATCGCGGGAGTGGAGCTGAAGGTGGATGGCCATCCGATGGCGCTGCTTGCGCGGGATGCGGAAGGCTACCGCAACATTGCCGCACTGGTGACGAAGTCGCGCCTGGGCGATGTCGCGCGATGGCAGGAGACCCCGTCCGGCAGGTCCGCACACGAACACGCTCCCGTTCCCGAAGTGCGTCGCCGGCGAGAGAACGACAGGGGGGTGAACCTGGAGCGGAAATATGCTGTGCCGCTGCCGGAGCGTGGCCGTGCGGCGCTGACGTTCGATGACCTGATCGATCATGCGAATGGGGTCTGGTGCCTGACCGGGCCGTCGACGGGTGAGTTTGCGACATTGGTGCGGACGGAGCGTCGGAGCGAGGCGCTGTTCCAGCTGGAGCGGTGGCGCGATGTGTTCGGCGAGCGTCTCGCGCTGGAAGTGCAGCTGCATCATGTCGGCGGTCATGAGGCGGCGCTCGCGGCATCGTTGATCGAGCTGGCGGAGAAGACCCGCACGAAGTGGTGCGTGTCGAACGATCCGCGCTATCTCGACAGTGCCGGTCGTCTCGTTCACGACCTGCTGACGGCGAACCGTGCGGACGTGTGCGTACACACGGCAGCGTCGTGGGGTCTGCTGCTGCCGAACGGCGAATGGCGGCTCAAGTCTCCGGAGGAGATGGCGAAGCTGTGGCAGGGCAGGGAAGCGGGTCTCGAGGCGACGCGCGACATCGCACTGGACTGTGCGCCGTTCGACCTGCGCTGGCTGCGTCCGCCGATGCCGCACTTCCGGGTGCCGGAGGGAGAGAGCGACATCACATGGCTCCGGCATCTCGTCCATGAAGGTGCGCGGGAGCGGTGGGGCGACCTGGACGAGCGGCAGCATGCGCAGATCGAGCACGAGCTGGGCGTCATCGGGCGGCTCGGTTTTGCGGGATTCTTCATCGTCATGTGGGATGCGATACGCTTCGCACGCAGTCGCGACATCCTGTGTCAGGGACGCGGCAGCGCGGCCAACAGCGCGGTCGCGTACTGTCTCGGCATCACGGC
>DATABQ010000596.1:0-7668 GCA_036259495.1 Longimicrobiales bacterium
GCCGAGGGCGCACGCGCCCGCGAGACCGCCGCCGTCCTCGCCGCGATCCCCGAGGTTCTCGAGGTGCACCGGGTCGTAGGGGAGGACTGCTTCTTCCTCAAGGTTCGCGTCGGCGATACCGACGCGCTCGGCCGCCTCCTCGATGAGACCATCCAGCCACTCCCCTCCGTCGCGTCCACGCGCACGACAATCGTCCTGAGCACGGCGAAAGAGCTGGCCGGCACGGGACAGATTCCGTCGTCCAGTCGCCTTCTGGATGACGATTCCACAGCCGACTCCGTACACCGCGCGTCATAACATCGCCTGGTCGGGCGTTCACCTGACAGATCGTTAGTTCATGAACCGGCTGGCCGGAAGGCCGGTCGCCTGACCGGAGGCGTCCATGCGTCGGATTCCAACCCCACCTGTGCTCGGCCTGTCCCTCACCGCGGTCGCGTTGATCCTGGCGATCGGAAGCTGCAGCGGAGACGGCGATGGAGGCGGCGGCACGACTCAGCCGCCGGAGACGGGGACGGTCTCAGGCGAAGTGACAGCGGCCGGCGCTGGGGTGGCAGGTGCGACGATGACGCTGAGCCAGGGGTCCACGACGCGGACGACGACGTCAGCCAGCTCGGGGGCCTACTCGTTTTCGTCGGTGGAAGCCGGGTCCTGGTCGGTGGCGATCGGGGTGCCAGCCGGTTTCGCGCTTGCGGCGGGACAGGCAGCGAGCGTGCCGGTGACGGTGACGGGCGGCCAGACGGCGACGGCGGACTTCGCGCTGATGAGCACGCTCTCGAGCATCCGTGCGACAGTGAACGTGGGCGACGAGCCGCGCTCGGACGTGACGCTGCGGCTGTTCGATGCGGGCGGGAATTCCGCACGTGCGACGCAGTCGACGAACGCGTCGGGCGTATCGATCTTCACCGCGCTGGCGGCGGCCGCGTACGACGTGGAGGTGGTGCCGCCTACCGGTCTGGAGCTCGAAGAGGGTGAGACTGCGCGCAAGCGAGTGACGACGACGGCCGGAGCGGAAGCGTCGGTAGGGTTCGCGCTTGCCGAGGTTCCGAGCGCGGGAGTGGTCGAGGTGGAGCTGAGCGGGATCTCGTTCCAGCCGAGCGACGTGACGATCTCGCCGGGAACGACGGTGCGCTGGATCTATCGCAGCGGCGGACCGCACACGGTGACGCCGGACGGACACTCGACGTGGACGTCGGCGACGCTTACGGCGCCGGATCAGACGTTCGAGCACACATTCACGACGGCGGGCACGTTCGCGTACTACTGCAGTCCGCATCGCGGCGCCGGCATGACTGGCGTGATCCGCGTGCAATGAGGGGGCGCGCGATGATCGGTTCCGTCCTCATGCTGACGCTCGCGGCGCTGCCGGGCCCGGCAAAGGTGCCTGTCCTGGCAGCGCCGGTGGCGGCGCAGTCGCTGCTGGAGCATTCGCCGAACCTCGGCGGCACCTGGGTCGGTGACCCGGGTGTGCTCCACTTCCATTTCCTGCATCGCTTTCAGGCGACGGACGCGCCCGCCAGGAAAGTGCTGAATACACCGACGTTCCTGCTGTCGGCAGGTCTGCCGCACCGCGTGTCCCTGGGTGCGCGGTACGCGACGAACTCGCTCGTGCGCACCGGCTTCCCGAACGAGTGGGAGCTTTTCGGCCGGTGGCAGGCGGCTGCGCAGGAGCGCGGTGCGGGGCTCGACGTACTCGCGCACGCCGGCTGGAACCAGGCCGCGGGCAGCGCCGATGGCGAGCTGACGGTCGCGCGCACGCTCGGACGGCTGCGCATCCTCGCCGCTGCGCGCGGCTTCTCGGATGCATACCACCAGGGCTCCGCGCGTGCCGCGTTTGCAGGCGGAGCCACGTTCGCGCTGCACGAGTGGGTGGCGCTCGCAGGCGACGTCGCGACGCTCGTCGGTGTCGACGGCAGCGAGCCCGCCTGGAGCGCTGGCCTTCAGCTCCGGATCCCATACTCGCCGCACACGCTGTCGCTGCACGCATCGAACGCGAACTCGACGACGCTCCAGGGCGCATCGCGCGGCGTCGATGCCGTGCTGTGGGGCTTCGAGTTCACCGTGCCGTTCACACCCGCGCGATACTTCGGCCGTCGCAGTACGCCGATCGCGGCGGCACCCGCGGACACGGGGCGGATCGCTGCCGAGGTGACCATGACGGATCGCCTGCTGTTTGCACCGGACACGGTCACGATCCAGGCGGGCAGCGCCGTACGCTGGACGAACACCTCGGTGCTGCCGCACACCGTCACGGCCGATCCGTCGCGCGCGGCGCAGGCGGAGAACGTACAGCTCCCCGACGGTGCGAAGCCGTTCGATTCCGGCGACATGGCGACGGGCGACGTGTTCGTCCATACGTTCACCGTGCCCGGCACATACCGCTACGTGTGCATTCCCCACGAGCTGGCGGCGATGGTCGGCGTCGTCATCGTGAAGCCATGATGGGCGCGATGCGATGGAACGGTCAGGGGCCATGGGTGCATCGCTCCCGGTGGGCGGGGGCGAGTATGCTGATCCTCGCATGCCTGAGCGGCTGCATCTCCGAGGAGCCGGAGCCGACTGGCCCGATCAATGGCGACGTGACGATCGACATGACGTCGCAGCTCACGTTCGCACCGGCTGCGGCACAGGCGCGGGTGGGGCAGACCGTCGTGTGGGTGAACACGTCCTCGATGCCGCACACCGTCACGGCAGACCCGTCGCTTGCGGGTAACGCCGCGAGTGTATCGCTGCCGGAGGGGGCCGAGCCATTCGCATCGCCGCTCGTCGATGCGGGCGGCAGCTACAGCCGCACGTTCACTGTCGCGGGGACGTACCGCTACTTCTGTCAGCCGCACGAGGGTGCTGGAATGATCGGCACGATCGTGGTCGCGCCCTGAGGCCGCTCCGCAATTCGTTCAGCGCACCTGATTGTCCTCGATTCGTGCGCTCTCGGCATCGAAGTGCTCCCAGACGCGTTCGATGTCGGCGGGCCCGACGTGCATGGGCGTACCGGCGAGGATGCCGGTGACGTGACGGAACGGGCGGCCGATGTGCATGCCGTCGCCATCGATCCTGAACTCGCGGATGTCCTTGTCGTGCGTGGAGCCGCGCATCTTCAGGACGGTCATGCCGCGCTTCATCTCGCCGAACGACTCGACGTACCTGAGCAGGATGATAGAGTCGGTGAGTGTGGAGATGTGCGTCTCGGTGATCGACGGTCCGCCCATGAGCGCGGGCGTCGTCGAAGTGAACAGGCCGGTAATCTCCTGGTGCTTGATGAAGGACGAGAGGCCGATGACGAACTCGCGGAAACCCTTCACGCTGCCGCCACGCTCGAGCGCAGAGAGACTGTCGACAGCTACGCGCCTCGGCTTGAACTCGTCAATCACTTTCTTCAGGCGAACCAGCCAGTCCTCGAGACCCGCGACTTCCGGATAGTCGCACACGACGCGCAACACGTTGTCGCGCTCCATCTGTTCGAAATCCATGCCCCAGCCGCGCGCGTTGCGGAAGAGCTGATCACGGCTCTCTTCGAACGCGAGCAGCAGGCACCGCTCGCCCGCTTCTGCGCCGCCGGCGAGGAACTGCGTCACGGTCAGCGTCTTGCCGGTGCCGGTCGCGCCCGAGACGAGGATGACCGAATCACGGAAGAAGCCGCCGCCGCACATCCGGTCGAGCTCCGCGTTGCCCGAGGAAATGCGCACGTCCGACGACTTCTGCTGCAGTTGAAGAGAGGACAGCGGAATCACGACGATGCCTTCGTTCGCGACGATCGTGAACGGGAACTCGCCCTTCTGGTGGTCGGTGCCGCGGAATTTGAGGATCTCGATGGTGCGGCGACGCTTCTCCTCCTCGAGCACGTTGCGCAGCACCATCACGTTGTCCGCAATGAACTCCTCGACACCGAAACGTGCGATGGCTCCGTAATCATCGGTACGCTCGGCCGTCATCACCGCCGTCACGCCCATCTGCTTCAGTGCGGATGAGATGCGGAACAGCTCGCGCCGCACCATCGACTGATCCTGGAACTGGCTGAACATCGCACCAAGCGAATCGATGGAAACGCGCTTCGCGTCCACTCTGCGCACGGCGTTCTCCAGCCGTGCGAGCAACGCGCCGAGGTCGAAGGTGCCGCTCTCAATGACCTCCGTTTCCGGGTCCGGAGATGCGTCCACGATCGCCAGGGAGCCGTCCTGCTCCCACTGCTCGAGGTCCCAGCCGAAGCTGCGCATGTTCTGGCGGATGTCGTGCGGCGACTCCTCGAACGTCACGAATACGCCGTTCTCGCCGGCAACTATTCCCGTCGCCAGGAACTGGATCGCGAAGACGGTCTTGCCGCTGCCTGCCGTGCCCGAAAGCAGGGTCGTCCGATTCTTCGGCAGTCCGCCCTGTGCAACGAGATCGAAGCTCGCCATGCCGGTCACGAGCTTTTCCACTCCGCGCGACGCCTCCTGTTCGTTCATTGATCCTCCGTTCCGGGCGGCGCGTCCGGCCGGGGCCAGACATCCAGCCCCAGCAGCACCTTCTCCTTGTCGCTCAGGTCACCGATCACGCGACGCAGAGGCAGCGGCAGGCGCTTGATCAGAGTCGGTGTCGCGAGGATCTTCTCGTCTTCGGCGAGCTGCGGATTCTCCAGCACGTCGATGATCTGCAGCTCATACTGTCCGCCCAGATCCGTTTCACAGATCTGGCGCAGATTCGCGATCGCCCGCTCCGCCCTCGGCGTCTGCCCGGTGACGTAGAGCTTGAGGAGGTACTTCGACAGGGTCGGCTCCTTCTGTATCGATTACGCGCCAACGGGTGGGGCCCCGCTCGGTGCCACCGTCGGATGGGCGTTTGCGGTCCCCGCGGTTCCACAGGTTGGCATCTTCGCGACCGTCGCGCCACCCCGGCACGTTCCACAGGCTCCACATGCCTCGCGGTCGGCAGAAGCTGTCAGCAGAACGACTCGGATCGCGCTACTGGCCTGTCCCGTGCACTATAGCCTGCTGTGCCGCGTGGCGGCATAGTGTGCGCATCTGTGGCAGCGGCGGGATCATGGCTGGACATCGACAGGACAGCGAGCGGAGGACCGGCGCGTTGACCGACGCGCGGGAGCATCCGCAAGCCCGTTCCGGAGACATTGCGGAGTGGATCGGCGGCAGTGACGAGGTGCGCCTCCGCCGGATCGTCGATCAGGTCGCCGACGGCCTGATGATCACCAGTGCCGACGGCGTGATCGTGTTTGTCAATTCGGCCGCTGAATCCCTGTTTGGCAGATCCGCCGAAGACCTCCTCGATCAGCAGTTCGGCTTTCCTGTGGTCGCTGGAGAGGGCGCGGAAATCGAAGTGCTGCGCCCGTCGGGTCCGGCCGTCATTGCGGAGCTGCGCGTCGTGAGCATCGACTGGGAGGGTGAGGCTGCGCTGCTGATCTCGCTCCGCGACATCACGGAACGCAAGCACGCCGAACAGCAGGCGCGCGACCTGGCACGCGAACAGGCCGCCCGCGCGGCCGCCGAAGCCGCTGAAGAGCGCTACCGCCGCCTCGCCCAGGACATGACGGCTCTCGCCGAAGAGAACGCCGTCCTCTACGATCGCGCGATGGATGCCAGCCGCGCAAAGTCCGAATTCCTCGCGGTCGTCTCCCACGAGCTCCGCACGCCGCTCAACGCGATCATCGGATATACCGATCTGCTCGAGTCCGGCATCTCCGGACCTGTCAACGAGACGCAGGCCGCGCAGCTCAAGCGGGTGAAGGCCAGCTCCCGTCATCTCATCGACGTCGTGGATGATATCCTCACGTTCTCACGCCTCGAGACGGGACGCGAGCAGGTCCACCCCGAACCGGTCGATTTCGCGGCGTTGATGCGCGATGCGGTCGAGCTCGTGCAGCCGATCGCCGAGCAGAAGAACCTGCCCGTCCACATCGAAGAAGCGCCGGATACCTGCATGGGCGAAGCCGATGCGCGAAGGGTCCGCCAGATCCTGCTCAACCTGCTCTCCAATGCCGTGAAGTTCACCGACACCGGCGGCGTCTGGATCACTGGTCGCCTCGAGGGTGAGGAGGTCGTGTTCCGCGTCCGCGATTCAGGTATCGGCATCCCGGAGTCGCAGCTCGACTGGATATGGGAGCCGTTCTCCCAGGTCGAGGCATCCCACACCCGCAAGGTCGGCGGCACCGGCCTCGGCCTCAGCGTCGTGCTCCGCCTCGCCCGGCTCATGGGCGGTGATGCGACCGTCCAGAGCAGCACGGGCGAGGGGAGCACCTTCACGGTCCGGCTGCCGCGGTACCTGAGGAAATAGCGGCAGTCAGGAAAGGCCGCAGCGCGCTATGCGGCTAGCGCGCTATGCGGCAGCACGCTATGTGGCAGCGGGCTGGCGGCTTCCTGCAGACTTATACCGTGTCCGCCGTCCTCGTCGTATCCACCGTCCGCGCGTCGCCGCCCGCGAAACCGATATACGCCAGACCCAGCGTCAGAATCGCATGCAGCCAGATGTCGTTTCCGCCGATCGGCACCAGACCGAACATCGTCGGCGACAGGAACGCGAGCACGACCAGCAGCCCGTAGACCACCGCGCCGATCTTCCCGTACGAGCGCGAGCCCTCATGACTGCGCGACGCCGCGATCCCCCACGCGCCGAACGCCAGGTGCACGATGTTGTGCAGCAGGTTCACAGGGAAGAGACCGAACAGCCGTCCCGCGGTCTCCATGTCGGCGTCCATGCCCATTCCGTTCGGTACGAACAGTCCCAGGATCCCCACCAGCAGGAATACGATACCGAAGATCAGTGCTCCGAGCTGCGCGGTGGTGCGCATGTTAGGCCTCCCTCATGAGGATGGTTGTACGCAGACAGCGGTCGGGATGCAGGAACCGCGCTAGGAGGTGCGGGCTGGACACGCTGGCGGACGCGGCTATCTTGCGGCTGGCGTTGCAGGACGCCGCCGGTCCGCGGGAAGGGCTGCGCCCACCTGACGTTACGACGGACAGCAGCGAACCTCTTTCGGGTCGATGCGCGGACGACGGCCGCAACGAAAGGGGCTCATCATGTCCGCATCCGATCGTAACCTCCCGCCGCATCCATCGCTGGAACAACAGAAGAAGCTCGCGAAGGAGCTGTTGCGCGCGTGGCGTGACGGCGACCCTGCGGCGCACGATCGGATCTCGCGCCGCCTGCCGGACAAGTCGCGTATCACGCTCGCGGACGCGCAGTTCGTCATTGCACGCGAGTACGGCTTCTCGAGCTGGGCTGAGCTGAAGACCCACATCGCAGCCGGAGACGGCGGTCTGCACCCGCGCGTGGAGGAGGAGCTTCGACGAGCGTTCGAGCGGCGCGATGCAGCGGCACTGCATGACCTGCTCAGTCAGCACACTGCCGCGCGCTCACTCATCAATGCACCCGTGTTCCCGTTCGGGGGCACTGCGCTCGGTCAGTCCTCGGACGATCTCGCCATGGTCGATGTGCTGCTCGAGTTCGGTGCGGATCCCAACCGGCGGAGTGACTGGTGGGCAGGCGGATTTCACCCCCTGCACTCGGCGACCGGCGCCGTCGCCGAGCGGTTGATCGCCGCGGGCGCGGTGGTGGACGCGTGCGCGGCCGCGAACCTCGATCGTATCGACCTGCTTCGTTCCATTCTGGACGAAGACCCGAAGCGGGTGCATGAACGTGGCGGTGATGGTCAGACGCCGCTGCACTTCGCGCGTTCGCAGG
>DATABQ010000597.1:0-3787 GCA_036259495.1 Longimicrobiales bacterium
GCGCAGCTCCGCGATCGCATCGGCGCTCGTGGCTTTCACGGGATCTGCGATCAGCAGCAATCCACGAACGACGTCATCGACAGCGACGTACACCGGCGTGCGACCCGCTTCGGCCTCCGCGTCAGCGACTCCGATCCAGCGCACGGCATCGATGCCGCTCTCCTCGATCAGGGCGCGATTACCAATGAGGACGCGACGGCTGTCGACCACGCCGAAGATGCCGCGGCCGCCGAACGAGGCAAAGTCGGTAACATCACGTGCGACTATCCCTCTGCCGTTCGCAGCTTCGACGACCGCTGCGCCGAGAGGATGCTCCGAGGCGCGCTCCACCGCCGCCGCGAGCGCGAGCAACTCACGTTCGTCGAGTGACGCGTCGACAGCACCCGGTCGATCGGCTGCCGCCGGCGCAGTCGAGATGGGTGCGGGCAGGTCGTCCGACATGCGAATCCCGACGAGGGCAGGACGGCCTTCCGTTACCGTACCGGTCTTGTCGAGCACGACGATGCGCACGTCGCGCGCGATCTCGAGGGCATCCCCCCCGCGGAATAACACCCCTCGCTCCGCAGCCGCACCCGTGCCGACCATTACTGCCGTCGGTGTCGCAAGCCCGAGTGCACACGGGCAAGCGATGATCAGCACCGTGACGAACGAGACCAGCGCGAAGATGAATCGTGGTTCCGGCCCGAATACGAGCCACACGATGAACGCCAGTGTCGCTATGCCCACGACGATCGGCACGAAGATACCCGCAATCCGATCGGCGACACGCTGGATCGGCGCCTTCGCGCCCTGCGCATCCTGCACCAGCCGTACGATCTGCGCGAGCGCAGTATCGCGGCCGACCTTTGTCGCCTCGAAACGGAACGAGCCGCTTCCGTTGATGGATCCGCCGACGACTTCATCGCCCGCTGACTTCTCGACGGGGAGCGACTCGCCGGTGAGCAGGGACTGATCGACTGCACTGTGACCACTCACTATGGTGCCATCGACCGGGACCCGCTCGCCCGGCCGCACCATCACGATGTCGCCGGCCTGCACCTCGGCCACATCGATGTCGATCGCGTCGCCATCGCGGATGACGCGTGCCGTCTTCGGCTGGAGGCCGATCAGTCGCCGGATCGCATCCGATGTACGCCCTTTCGCGCGCGCCTCGAGCACCTTGCCAAGCAGAATGAGCGCGATGATCATCGCGACCGCTTCGTAGTAGACGTCCGGCACGAGACCCGCGCGTGTGAACAGACCCGGCGCAACCGTCGCAACCACACTGAACGCGTACGCCGACCCCGTACCAAGTGCGATCAGCGTGTTCATGTCCGCGGTACCATGCAGCAGCCCGCTGTAAGCGCCGCGGAAGAAGTGGCGTCCCGACCACAGCAGCACGGGTGTGGTGATGACGAGGAGCAGCCACCGCAGCATGTCCGCACTCACTGATCCCAGGAACGGGAAGAGATCGAGCGTCCAGTGCGCAAGCGGCATCATCACGCGGTCCAGCAGGTCTGCGCGCTGCATCGCCGACGGCTCCATCATCAGCGGCATCGACAGAATCATCGCGAGCGCCCCGATACCCGCCGCGAGCCAGAACTTCTGCAGGAGCGTGCGATACTCACGCGCACGAGCGACCCGCTCCCGCTCCACCGGATCCGCGATTGCCACCGCATCCGACAACTCATAGCCCGCACGGCGAACCGCTGCTTCGAGCGACTCCGGCGTGACCACCTCCGGCAGTACTTCCACCCGTGCTTCGCGTGTCGCCAGGTTTGCACTCGCCACCACCACGCCCGGCACCTTGCGGAGCTCTCGCTCGAGCGGCTCCGTACTCACTGCCCACTCCAGCCCCGCGACCGCGAGCGTCACGACTTCCGTGCGCGCGTCGTAGCCTGCCGAGCGAACCAGCTCGATCAGGCGTGCGGGATCCGTCGCACCGGCGTCGTATGCGACCGTCGCTCGCTCCGTGCCGAAATTGACAGCTGCCTGCTCCACTCCCACGCCACGCTCCAGCTTCCGCTGCACGCGGTTCGCGCACGCAGCGCACGTCATTCCCGTCACAGGAATCGTCACGCGCGTCGTCTTCTCCTGCTTCGAAACCGCCCCTGTCGTGCTCATGTGATCAGCCTCCGAGACAATTCACCTCTCGTCAAGTATACCCCCCGGGGGTATTTTAGGCAAGGGGCGCTTCCATGCCTCGGTGGGCCATTCTGCAGAATGGGTTCCGCGTCCGGTGTGCCTGGACTGGTCCGGTAGTTGTATCTGGCGCCCGTATGCCAACCCGAGATTCCGAGCGCTGGTGGCGCCGTGTGGGGACACCGAAGAAGGGGTTCCGCTACATCGGCGTGAACGGGCAGGAGCTGACATCAGCGGCGACGCTGGAGCGCATCCGCGCGATGGCGATTCCGCCCGCATGGACCGAAGTGCACATCTCGCCCGATCCTGAACGCAAGATTCAGGTGTGGGGCCGGGACGATGCGGGACGGAAGCAGTACCGCTACAGCGCTCGGCACGAAGCGGAGCAGGACCGTCGCAAGTGGAAGCGGGTCCTGCATGTCGCGCGGCTGATGCCTGAGCTGCGGGCGGAGACGAACGCGCATCTGCGGCGGCCAACGCTGGACCGTGAGAAGGTCATGGCGACGGTGGTTCGTCTGATGTGCCGCGCGTACTTCCGGGCCGGCAGTGAGCGCTACGCCGTGGATAACCGCACGTTCGGTATCTGCACGCTGTCGAAGCGGCATGTACGTATCGAAGGGAACAACCTGGTGTTCCGGTATGTCGGCAAACAGCGAAAGGATCAGCGGCAGGTCGTTGCGGACACGCCGCTGGTCGAGATTATCGAGGAGCTGATGGCGCAGCCCGGCCGGCGGCTGTTCCGATACCGCTCACCTCGCGACGGCCGCCGCTATAATCCCGTGACTGCGGGCGGTGTGAACCGATACCTGCGGGAAATCGTGGGAGTGCGCTGTACGTCGAAGGACCTGCGCACGTTCGGCGGCACGGTACGCGCCGCTACCATCCTCGCGGACATCGGCCCCGCGAAATCGAAGACTGAAGCGAAGCGCAACGTGCTTCTCGCGTGCAAGCTGGTGGCGGCAGAGCTCGGCAACACACCTGCGATCGCGCGCAAGGCGTATATCCATCCTGCTGTGCTCGAGGAGTACGAGCGATCCGGTCGCACGATCGACACTCCGCGGAGGCGGTCGAAGGCGGCGGTCGAGGTTACGGAGCCCGTGGGCTGGTATCCGGAGGAGCTGGCGCTGATGAAGTTTCTGGAACGCCTGTGATGTGGCTGGCCGTCCGACGGACTATTCCGACCCGACCGTCTCATGTCTGCGTTCGGGGGCCGGCACATTGAACGTGCGGTAATTCATTCCCGCCTCCGCCAGGAGCGGCATGGAGACGTTGTAGACGGGGATGCCGCCGGGCGTCTGCCCTTCGAGCGTGCCATGGTGCGCGTGACCGTGGAACACGACAGTTGCACCATGGATGTCGAGCGGCTGGAGCAACCTTGAGCTCCCGAGGAACGGCCAGATGGGCTCTGGCTCTCCGCGCACGGTGTCCTCGATGGGCGCATAGTGGAGGAGCACCACCTTCGTGTCGGTGTCCAGCTGGTGCAGCGCCTTCTCGAGCTTGAGCGCCTCATCGAGAGCTGCGTTGACGAAATCCTTCATGAGCTGCTCACCGAACGGGCCGAGTGCGCCGCGGCCGAAGCCGCCGGCGAATCCCTTTGTGCCCGCAAAGCCGATCCCCTCGATCACGATGTGCGTGCCGTCGAGCACGTGCACGCCCGCTTCACAGA
>DATABQ010000598.1:0-2092 GCA_036259495.1 Longimicrobiales bacterium
CGCGAGCGATCCTTCGGGACCTGGACCCTACCGGCAGCTGGGAGTCCTCATGATCTCAGGCTGGTCGGGGACGCGGCCGGTGGACCTCGACAACGGCGATGGCCTGGAGTGGAACCGCACGCGCAGCTCGGCGGATTACACTGCGCCGGACGTGCTCGTGGCCCCTGACACGGTGGGGGCAGGACAGGCGTTCGAGATCAGGACGAACACAGTCGGGTGGAACGGGTGCTGGCGCTCCGATGGCCAGACCGTCGCGACCGTGGGGAGGGTGGTGGTGATCCGACCGTATGACTCGCACAGCGGCTCGGAGGTCTGCACGGACGTGCTCCTGCTCCTCGCTCACAGCTCGACGCTCGTGCTCGACGAGCCGGGCGAGTGGACGCTGCGGGTGGACGGCAGGCAGCTGCGGATGGGTGATGACGTATCGGAGCAGCCGATCTCCGCGGAACGGACGATCGTGGTACGGTGAGGATGCGGGTGATCCGATGAAACGTATCACGCCGGCGTGGCATACTAGTGTTGTGATTCAGAAATCCCGTGTCCGCACCGAGGGGCCGGAAGCACCTGCCCGGCAAGGCGCGAGGAGGAGGCGTAGCAGCGCTACGGCGACGACGAGCAACGATGCCGGGCGGGATGCAGCCGGCGCCGAATGCAACGCGATTTCTGAATCACAACACTAGTAGGACGTTCGTCGGCGCGGTGTGCAGTACATAGATGCGTCCGGAGGCCGGGAGAGTCGATGGTGGGAGAGCAGGGTGTGGAACTGGTGGAGCGTACGTCGGCGTTGCCGCTCGAGTACGATGAGTGGCTGCGCGAGTTGCGGCGTTACGTCCATCGGCTCACCGGCGACCCGGACAGGGCTGAGGATGTTGCGCAGGAGGCAATCCTCCGCCTGATGCGCGCACGACAGGAGGCAGAGGTGCGAGCACCGCGCGCGTGGCTGTACCGCACGGCGACCAACATGGTGAGAGACCAGGCGCGGCATGAAGCGATGCTGCGCCGGAAGACGGTGCCGGTGGACACGGACGCAGCGCCGACACCGGAGCAGGATTACGAACGGGCGGAGACGATCCGGCAGGTGCGCGACGCCCTCGAGCAGATACCGCCGCGGGATCGCGAGCTGCTGATCCTGCGCGAATCCGGGTTTCGCTATCGCGAGATAGCAGAGGTGATCGGCGTGAAGACACAGTCCGTTCCAGTCCTGGCGGCGCGTGCGCTGGAGCGATTTCGTAAAGCCTATGCCGGGAGGGATCAATGATGACGATGCATCCCGGAAGCGATGTGCTGCTGGCACACGCCGATGGCGAGCTGCCGAACGATGACGACTGCGAGGTGGTACGTCACCTGGCGGACTGCATGGAGTGCAGCGCGGCGGTGGCCCGGCTGCGCGCTGATGCCGTGACGTTCGCAGGCGCACTGCACACACTCGATGAGGCCGAGCCGGGGCGTTGGGCGGCGGAATATGAGGCCGGGTCGGCCGACACGGCCCTTCACCAGGAGATCGAGACCGCGCACGCGGCCCTTCACCAGGAGATCGAGACCGCGCACGCGGTCCGTCACCAGGAAATCGAGGCCACGCACGCGACTCGCGACGAACCCGCCCTGTTGCCGCTCCGATCGCGCAGCGTGCGGGCGATACCTTCGAGGCCCCGCTGGAGCGATGGCCTGCGCTGGGCCGCGGGCATCCTGCTCGTTGCGGGCGCCACGGTTTCCGGGGCGGTCGTCGGCGCGCGCATTCTCTCCGACCGGGTCGTAGGCACGGCACCAGTGGCAGAACCGGCGACGGTCCAGCCCGGCGTAGCCGCCGTGATGGTGTCGCCGGTTGCCGGACGGGTCGTGGTCGCGGTGAGCGGAGCGGGTGCAGAGTCGCGGCTGTTCGTGTCGTTCGCGGATCGCACGGATGCGAGTCTGTCGGTCGAGAGCACGGGCTCACCCCGTTTCCGCGCAGTCGACGGGGGTGTCGATCTCGACCTCGCCGGCGCAAGCGCAGTAGTGCGACTGACGCTGCCGCAGTCGCTGCAAGGTGCCAGTGTCACCGCGGAGGGAATCAGCGTAGCCACAGTGCAGGACGGGGAGGTCCTGCCGGCGGCGG
>DATABQ010000599.1:0-7653 GCA_036259495.1 Longimicrobiales bacterium
GGAATGCCGCGACGCCGAGCGCCGCGATGACGAGGTACATCATCGACACGGCGATGGGACGCCGAATGAACGCGCCGATCATCAGTCGCCTCCGACCTGCCGTGACCCGGCGAGGCGCTCGTCCAGCAGGGACTCCGGAGCCGGCCGAACGGCTACACGGGTGCTGCCGCGCGCCCGGCTTCGCATCCAGACCTGCAGGTCCTCGATCGACTCATAGACGACCGGGATCACGAGCAGCGTCAGCGCCGTGGCGGTGAACAGTCCGCCGAAGACGGCGATCGCGAGCGGCGCCTGAAGTCCAGCACCCGCACCCAGCCCGAGCATCATGGGCATGATCGCCAGCATCGTAGTGAGCGTCGTCATGACGATGGGCCGCAGGCGCGTGCGACCCGCGTCCAGTATGGCATCGCGCAGAGAGGCGCCTTCGCCTTTTCGCTGGTTGATGAAGTCGATCATGACGACAGCATTGTTGTCGACGATGCCGACGAGTATGACAATGCCGATGAGCGATATCGTGTTCAGGCCGGCCCCGAAGGCCCACAGCGCGAGGATGGCGCCGACCAGGCCGAGCGGCACGCTCAGCAGGATCGTGAACGGCTGCACCAGCGACTCGAACTCCGCGGCCAGGATCATGTAGACCAGCAGAATGGCGAGCAGGAACGCGAAGAGCAGGTCCCGGAAGCTGCGTCGCATCTCTTCGTTCTCACCGCCGATGTCGAAACGCATCGGCGGCGGTGGCGGCGTGCCTGCGAGCGCGGCCTCGACGGCGTCCACAGCACCGTCGACATCGCGACCGGCGGCGTCGGCGTAAACCGGGATGACGCGGCTCTGGTCGAGGCGCTGCACCTCCACCGGCCCAACGGACTCGCGCACCACGATCAGCTCGCGCACCGGTACGTCCTGCACCGTCAGCCTGTCCAGCGTCTCCAGCGAGTGACGGGCGTCGTCGGGGAGCTGAACGAGGATGGGGATCTTGCGATCGAAGGCGACGAACGGATTCGCGGTCTCCCTGCCGCGCATCGCGTTCTCGATCACGGAGACGATCTCGGCCGGATCGATGCCGAACGCTGCAGCGCGCTCGCGATCGATCTCGATGATGTACTCCGGCTGACCGAGCTCCACGCCGACTCGCACATTGGTGACTTCCGGCACATCCTGCAGCTGTCGGGAGACGAGGCCCGCATAGGCCATAGCGGAGTCCATGTTGTTGCCGCGGACGCGCACCGCGAGGTCCGCCTCACCCGCGCCGAGCAGCTGACCGAGGGCGGTCGCATGGCCCGTCTCGAGCGTGATGCTGCCGGGCGGGAGCGCAGCCAGCTTCGGGCGCAGCCGCTCCAGGACCTCGCGCGTGGTGTGGCCCGGATGCAGACGCACTTCCAGCAGGGCGGTATTCAGCCCGCTGTGCTCCTCATCCATGCCGACGACGGCGGCCTGCCGTCCGATCCGCGAGAACACCACATCGACCGCATCGTCCTGACGGATCAGCTCCTCCAGCTGCGTCACGCGCTCCGCCGTCCGCTCGATCGGCGTACCCCGAGGCAGCTCCACACGTGCGCGGAACTCGCCCTGGTCCACCTCCGGCAGCACACTGCGCGGCAGGCTCAGCGCGATCGGTATGGTAGCAATGAGCAGCACGACACAGCCGAGGAGGACGCGGCGGCGGTGCCGCAGTGCAGCCGCGAGCGTTGCCTGGTAGCGATCCGCGAAGCGCTCCCACGTGCGGTCGAATGCGTCCGCCGGTCGAGCAAAGGCACGTGCGATCCATCCCGGTGTCCGTGTCCCGTCCGGACCATCATCGCGCCAGCGCGCAGCCATCGTCGGGAGCAGCATGACGGCGACGACGAGGCTCGCGAGCAGCGAGAATGCCACCGCGAAGGAGAGCGATGCGAACATCTCGCCGGCGACGCCCTCGACGTAGATGATGGGGCCGAACACGGCGATCGTCGTGAGCGTCGCGGCCGTGATGGCGCGCTGCACTTCCTGCGTGCCGACTGCGGCCGCCACGGCTGCACCGCGCCCGAGCTGGCGGTTGCGGAAGATGTTCTCGATGACGACGATCGAGTTGTCGACGAGCATGCCTATTCCGAGCGCAAGCCCGCCGAGGCTCATGATGTTGATCGACACGCCTGCCAGGTGGAACAGCCCGAATGTCGCGATGACGGAGATGGGGATGGCGAGCGAGATCGCGAGCGGGTAGCGCGGGTCGCGAAGGAACAGGACGAGCACGAAGAACGCCAGCACCGCGCCCAGGATCATCTCCTGGATGAGATTGGAGATCGCTCCCGACACGAAGCCCGCCTGGCTCATGGCGACGTCGGCACTCACCTCCGGATATTCGGACCGGAGCTGCGCCAGTACCTCCTCCACGTTCTCCGCAACACGCACGGTGTTCGCGCCGGACTCCTTGAATATGAGCAGGCCGATGGCTTCGCGGCCGTTGTAGCGCGCGATCGATTCGCGGTCCCGGAAACCGTCCTCGATGGTGGCAATGTCACGCAGCAGCACACGGCCGCGGGGCGCGCCCGTCCCGGTGCCCGTCTGTGTGATGACGATCCCACCGATCTGATCGACCGTCTGCAGCTCGCCGAGCGTGCGGAGAGCGTAACGGAATCGCCCCTGCCGGATGGTGCCGCTCTGGGCGCTGGTATTCGCCGCGGCAAGTGCCGTCGCAATCTGGTCGATCGTGATGCCGTAGCTCTCCAGCAGTGCGCCGTCCACCTCCACGTGGATCTCGCGTTCGAGACCGCCCGTGAGCGCAGCCTGCGCGACGCCGTCGATCTGCTCGAGGCGGCGGCGGAACACCGATTCCGTGAGATCCTTGAGGCTCCACAGGTCGGCGTCCGCGGCGACACTGATTGCCATGATCGGCTCGCTGCGCGGGTCGGTGCGCAGCACGACCGGCCGCTGCGCGCGCTCCGGCAGGCTGCCGCGCAGCCCGTCCAGGGCCTCGCGCACGTTCAGCGCTGCGAAGTCCATGTCCGTGCCCCACGCGAAGCGCATTACTACCATCGACACGCCTTCGCGGCTGACGCTCTCGACATGCTCGCGGCCGGGCACGCGTCCCACAGCCGCCTCGATCGGCTCCGTTATGAAGCGCTCGATCTCGGCCGGTCCCGTGTCCGGATTGCCGGTGTAGATGACGAGCTTCGGATATGCGATGTCGGGTAGCAGGTCGACGGGCAAGCGGGTGAACGAGATCACCCCGAGGAAGACGACCGCGACGAACAGCATCGCCACCGCGACGGGGCGGCGAATGGAAAGAGCCGGCAGCGACATCGTTCAACCCTCCAGTCGGTGTCCGAGCTTCTCCTCGAGACTGATCCGCGCGTTGATGAAGCCGAACAGGGCCTCGAGCGCCTGACGCTCCGCCTGTGCCGTCCGGTCGATGACGTTCTGCAGCGCAGTGAAATCTACTCCGCCGAGCCGGTAGCTATCCTGCGTCAGCTCCTGCCGTTCGCGGTTGAGGTCGACCTGCACCTCCGCCAGCTGCAGGAGACGGTAGGCCGCATCCAGGTCGATGATCGCGGCGCGCACATCGCGCTCCACGGTAAGCTGCGCCGCTCGCAGGTCGTACTCTGCGTCCACCGCACTCGCGCTCGCCTGCGCGATCGCCTCCGACGTCTGAAAGCGACTGAAAAGCGGCAGCGATATGCCGAGGCCAAAGCTGAAGCCGTAGTTCTGATCCGGATTGAGCTGGCCGAACGCGCCGTAGCCCGCCGACGACATGCCGCGGTTGTATCCGGCGTTCGCGCTGATGCTCGGGAGCCGCCGGCCTCGCGCAGCCGACGCGCGGTACTTCGCCGCACGTAGTGCCGACTCGCGCTGTCGTACGAGCGGGCTGCTGGAGAGCGCGCCGGACACGAGCGCCTGCACGTCCAGCTCCGCCGGATCGAACACGGGCGGCAGCACGGTGTCGACGCTGACGCTCGTCGTCGGGTCCATTCCGAGCGTCGCCGCGAGGATCAGACGGGTCTTGTCCAATTCGCCGCGGGCACGCTCCAGGTTCAGCTCCGCCTGGGCTACATCGGACCGCGCGCCGAGTACGTCTTCCCGGTTGCGCGCCGCGAGGCGCAGCAGCTGCTCCGTGCGTTCCAGCCGGTCGAGCGCCGACGCGAGCAGGTGCTCCTCCAGCGCGATGTTGCGGACGGCGCGCACCGCCTGGAAGTATTCGCGCGAAACACGCGCGTCGAGCTGGA
The DNA here is from genome assembly GCA_036259495.1 of Longimicrobiales bacterium. Taxonomy (GTDB): domain Bacteria; phylum Gemmatimonadota; class Gemmatimonadetes; order Longimicrobiales; family RSA9; genus SH-MAG3. Next base: position 4,197 of record DATABQ010000599.1, read on the forward strand.
TTGCCTGCGCCTCGATCTGGGCCTCAACGCCATTGTACGCCGCGCGTTGCGCCTGGAGGCTGCGCACGCTAGCGCCGCCATCGAACAGGGTGATCTGGGTACTGATGCCCTGGCCCGCTGAGCTGCGGCTCGATGTGACAGGCTCCGGTGATTCGACCGGCTCACCGAAAAAGTCTTCGCTCGTGAGCGTCGTGGAGCGAGAGCCGCTGAAACTCATGCTCGTGTTGAGGCTCGGCAGGAATGACCCCCAGGCGGAACGCAACGAGGCGTTCGCAACCTCCAGGTCATTCGCCGTGCGGAGAAACTCCGGATTGCCGCTGCGTGCAATCCGCAGCGCTTCCTCGAGCGTGAGCACCGTCGCCTCCTGCCCGGATGCCGGTGCCGCCGTGCACAGCATCGAGGCGAGTGCGGCCGCGCAGCATACATGTCTCATCGCGGCCTCGCTCCCTCCGCCTTCGCTACGTTCTCCACCAGCCGGACGGGAATGTCGTGCGACAGCGTGTAGTGACCGCCGACGAGCACGACCTGGCCCGGCTCGAGCATGTTCGTTTCCGGGTCCTCCACCAGCTCCGTGTGTGTGTCGTTGCTCAGCCCTGGGGTGACGTAGACCCACTGCGCACGCCCGCGGTCGTCACCATCGCTCTCGGGCTGGAACACGAAGACGAGCGTCCGGCGGTCGGTGTCGCGCTCCAGGATCGCTTCGTTCGGAACCAGGATCCGATCCGGGAACCGCTTCGCCGGCAGTGTCGCTCGCGCGAACATCCCCGGCAGAATCCGTCCGCCCGGGTTGCGCACCGAGATGCTCACACGTGCGTTGCGGAACTCCGGATCCACGACGGGATTGATCGCGTCGATCCGGCCTTCGAAGACTTCACCGGGAAACGCGGAGAATGTGACTCGCGCTGTGCGGCCAACCGCGAGGAACCCGATGTTGCCCTCGAGCACCTTCGCGTCGACGCGGATCGGATCCATCGCCTGCACGGTCAGCAGCTCGTCGCCCACGTTCACGTACTGACCGGGCACCACCTTCAGATTGGCGACACGTCCCGCGAACGGTGCAACGATGCGCGTCCGCAGGAGGTTCAGCTCCGCACGCTCCACAGCGACGAGAGCCGCGTCGAGCCCGCTGCGCGCCCGCGCCGCCGTATCGCGTTCCGCACGCACTCGCGGGTCCTCGATGCGATCATCGCTGAGCGTGGTTTCGCGATAGGTCATCTCCGCCTGCCGCAGCCGCGCCTGCGCTTCCTCGAGCTGGAGCTGGTATTCCGTCGGATCGATCTGGATCAGGACGGCACCCTTCGCCATCGCCTGATTCTCCGAAACACGCACGCCGGTCACCTGCCCGCTCACCTGCGAACTCACTGCCGTCTGCTGCCACGATGACGCCTCGCCTGGCGCGCTCACCGTCAGCACTAGCGTGTCCAGCACCACTTCCGCACCCTCGACCGCGACGGCGAGGTCGGTGCTGAACGCGTCGGCCGCCGATACCTCGGGCAGCTCGCCTTCCGGCGTTTCCGCAGCAGCCTCAGATCCCTCCCCCTGCTTCGTGATGCGGTAGTACACACCTGCACCGGCAAGGGAGAGCACCAGAAGAACTGCCGAAACCGTGATGACCCGTCTGGAGAGTTTCATGTTCGCGTCCTGTAGCGAGCGGGATGAGCGGCCGCCACCCTGCGGGGTAGGCAGCTGTCGGAGTGCCGGCGCCCACGCGCGCGGCGAAATCTGGATATCGTCTGGGTCGGTAGCACTGCCGGGGCGGGGTGCGAGGGCAGGGCCGCACGCCGCATCAACATGTACAAGGTGTCAAGACTCCCGAGGGAGCGCAAGCGGGTATCCCGATGCAATAGCCGGATCGGCCGCCTGCGTGTGCCCACACGTGTGCGCGCGTGAGGCCTTAACCCGGGCGGCAACCCGGCCGAGCCCGCACCCCTCCGCGCGCGTGTTTCGATGCTTGCCGGGCTGCGCGCGGATCCGTGCAGAGAGAGCCGCGCTGCGGACGGATGGACCGCGTCGAAGGTGAGTCAGCGCCACGTGGCGGGAAGGCGCCGGACCACCACGCGCTCGACGCCGAGCTCATCATCCGTCACCACCCACGCGGCGAAGCCGGACGCGCTCACGGCCAGGGGCATCGGCTGCCGCGGCAGCGTTCCGATGTAGCGCCCGTCGGCTGTCACGAGATCGATGGGCCCCTCGGCCTTGCCGTCTTCATTGCGACGCTGAACCCAGATGCGTCCCTGCGGGTCCGTTCGGATGGATGTGACCACTGCCATGTAGTCCGCGAACGGGACCGGGCCGACATCGAACGTCATGGGATTGCTGCCGCCCACACTCGTCGACGCGCCGGCTGGAGATCTGCGCGCCATGATGACGGTCGGACCACCGCCCGATGCCATCTCCTGACTGCGCTGCTCCCGCCACGTCTCCTGATCCTTCTCCGTCACCCTTCGCGGCTCGAAGTCGCGACTCAGCGTGCGGACATGACGTCCGGCGTCGTCGAGGATCCGGATCGCATACTCGGTGTCGTGATGAATCGCGAACCCGGTGGGCAGCACGCCAAAGGATGGTCGCGGGCCGAAGATCGGTTCCATGCTGATGGACGCCACTCGGTTGCCGCCGCCCGTCTGGGTCACTCGCGGAGGTGTCACCGGAACACGATAGATCGTGTGCACCTCCTCCGTCTCGAGCGACTGCCGGAAGATGGGTGAGACACCGGCGTCGGACGTGCCGCGGTCGGGCCGCGGACGTGCGATAGAGCGTCCGATCATGTCGCCGCTTGCATCCGCCTCGACCGCTATCGGGAATCCGATATCCTCGTCGAACGTGACGTTGCGGACGTACTCGCCGTCCGGCCGGAACACGACGAAGCCGCGGTTCGCGATGTCGCTGATGACGACGGTGCCGTCCGCTGCGATGTCCATTCCGAGCGGCGCCTGGAGCTCACCGGGGCCGCCGCCCTTCTTCCCGAACTGCCTAACGAAGCTACCCTTTGAGTCGAACACCACGACCCGCGTGTTCTGTCCGTCGAGAACGTACATGTTGTCCGCAGTGTCGAACGCGATGGACCGGATGCCGGAAAACATTTCCGATTCTTCGCCCTCCACCACGCCGACAGTGAACACAGCTGCCGGCCGCTCCCGCAGCACCCTGTCACGGGTGGGAAGCTCGACCGTCTGCTGTGCTGCGACAGGTCCCGGGACGACGACCGTGGTGAACGTCCAGACGATCCTCCGAGCGATGCTGCTCGACATGGTCACCTCCATCTTTCGAGTTCGCGATGTGCAGGTCTGCACACCGGGCGACAGAACTCTGACGCCACCCGAACGAAGACGGTTGCCTGCCGTTCCGAACGACATCGTCGATCATCATTTCACGCGTTTCGCATCGCTCCCGATGTCTCCAGGGTAAGTCCGCATGCGATGCTTTCCGTTTTGTTCGTGCAAGAAAGTTCTTGTGTTTT
>DATABQ010000600.1:0-9353 GCA_036259495.1 Longimicrobiales bacterium
GGCAGATGGCGGCAGCGGCTCGAACGTCCCCGTAGCGCGGTTCTTCCGCACGTCGTTCCAGGGGAACCAGCGGCCGTTCATGGCGATGTAGATGCCCGGCGGGAGGACCTGCACGAACGAGAGCGCGCTGCCGAGGTTGAACAGACCGTCGGAGCTGCCGAACGCGTACGGGATCATTGCACCGGTGAGGACGATGGTCTTGCCGCCGTGCTGCTGCGCGAGCATGCGCGCGGTCTCGACCATCGTGTCGGTGCCATGAGTGATGACGATCTGGCTCTCGGCGCACGTGCGGCACTGCTCGAGGATCGTGTCGCGATGCTCCGCGGTCATGTCGAGACTGTCCATCATCATGAGCGTGGTGACTGCGACATCGACTCGCGAGCGCCCGAGCCGCAGCATCTCCGGCACGTGTGTCTCGCGGAAGTCGAGCGTGCCGTGGAGCTCGTCGTATTCCTTGTCGAATGTACCGCCGGTGATGAACACGCGGATGCGCATGCTACTCGCCTGATTCCGTACGGCTGCCGCGCCAGGCGTGCACACCTCTGCGCAGCGTGACGAACGACGCTTCGAGAAGCTCAACGCCAACGAGGATGCCGACTGTAACGCCCGCGAGTGCAAGAGCGGCCTCGATCCAGCCGAAGCCGATCGCGGCACCGATCGCCGCGAGCATCCAGATCGTCGCCGCGGACGTGACGCCCAGCACCGCCCCCTCCCGCGTCAGGATGACGCCTGCCCCGAGGAATCCTATGCCGGTCACGACCTGGCCGAGCACGCGTGTGGGATCCGCTTCCGCACCGGTGAATGAGCTGCTGAGCGTGACGAAGATGCAGGTGCCGAGACAGATCAGCACGCTCGTGCGGATGCCGGCCGGCTTGCCGCGGAACTGTCTCTCCGCGCCGATGATGCCACCGCAGAAGAACGCCGCCCCTACACGGACCCAGAACTCAGTCGTGACCGGATCGAGCGGCGGCGGAGTCAGTTGCATTGCGCAGTTCGCGGCTGAGGAATGGCCTGGCCGCGGCTGGATGCCGCGATGCCTCAAGAATACGTGCACCCGTGCATCTCACAAGACCGCCGACTTCCGGCTACTCGATATGGTCGATGGATCGCGGCCAGTCATCCTTGAGCAGGCGCGACATCGCGCGGTCGGCGAGGATTCGCCCGCCGGTCTGGCAGCGCGCGCAGTAGTTCGTCTCGTTGGCCGCGTAGCGGATCCGCTGGACCGGCGCGCCGCAGACGGGGCACGGCTGACCGAATCGTCCGTGCACCGCCATCCCCGGGTGAAACGCCGTGACTTTCTCGGGTATTGCATCGCCCGCCTCGCTGCGGAGCCGTGCAGTCCATTCGGTGAGTGTGGCGCGCACGGCCGAGTGGAGTCCTGCCACGTCCTCATCGGTCAGTCTGCCGCTCAGGGCGAGCGGAGAGAGCTGCGCACGGTGCAGAATCTCGTCGGAATATGCGTTGCCGATGCCGCTGAACAGACGCGGGTCCGTGAGCGATCGCTTGAGTGTGTGGTTCTCGGAGCGGAGCACCCTGGCAAACGTCTTCGCATCGGCCTTCATCGGATCGATGCCGCCGCGGTCGAACGTGTGCAGCCCGCTGGAGCCCTGGACGACGTGCAGCATCGCGCGGCGGGTGGTGCCCGCCTCCGTGAGGTAGAGTGTGCCATGCTCGAACAGGAATTCCGCGAGCACGATGCGCCCGCCCATCTTCTTTCCCGGCTCGCGCCAGCGCAACCGTCCGGCGATCATGAGGTGGACGACCACGAACAGATCGCCCTCGAGCTGAATCACGATACGCTTGCCGATGCGATCGAAACCCGCGATGCGGCGCCCGTCGACGATCGCGATGGGCGGGTCGACGGAGCGGAGCACGAAGGGGTTCGCTATCCTGACGCGCTCGAGGGCGCGCCCGCGGAGCAGCGCGTCGAGGCGCTCGATGTAGACCTGCACGTCCGGCAGCTCGGGCATACGATGCAGTGCGACATGCTGGTGGAGCGGACCCTGCACGGCGGACCGCCTGCGAGGCTGCGGTAATCTACTCGCCCGGCCGTGAGACAACAGGACGGTGCTGCGTTCGCTCTCTGCCGCCACTGTGGTCGCCGCGAGGCAATCAGACAGGTACATTTCACACCATGACGCCCGGCAACACGCCGCACGCCGGCGTGGTACCATACTGGAGCCGCAGACGTGATTCATCGCACGTCCATCACACTCGTCCTTGCCGCGCTGCTCGCTGCGTCGTGCTCGCCCTCCGCCCCGCGCGCGCCGGCTCCCGCCGCCAGCCATTGTGTCGTGGCCGATGACGCCGCGCGCCAGCGCATCACGTTCGGCGTCATCGGTCCGCTCCGGGTGAAGGGCGCGAGACCGTCCTCTGATGCCGCCGCCGCCCAGACATACGAAACGCTCGTGCGCGTGGACTGCACGGGCCGGGCGGTTCCAGGACTCGCCCGCACGTGGTCGTCAGGCGACGGGTTGCACTGGCAGTTCGACATCCGGCCGGGCAGCACGTTCACCGATGGCACTCCCGTGACGGCGCGGAGCGTCGCTGCCGCACTCGCGACGCTGCCGATGTTCGCGAGCGTGGCCGCAGTCGGTGAGTACGACCTGCGACTGACGCTCCGCTCACGCGGGGACGTGCGTCTGTTCGCGGATCCCGAACTCGCCGTGCGGCGCACTTCACAGAGCGGCGCGGCGGGCACGGGTCCGTACGAGCCGGTGTTCGATCCCGCCGGCGGCGTTCTGCGGCTCCTGGCACGCGACGGCTCGCCGGTCGCGGCGGAGGCGGGAGCAGGCTGGACTGGCAGCGGGCGACGTGACAGCGTGGATGCTCCACCTGCGCCGGACACGATCGTAGTGGAGGCGTTCGGCGCCGACCTGCGCGAGGCGATCGATGCCGGCGTCGACGTGGTCGTGACCCATGAGGATGCCACGATCGAGTATGCACGTGCACGTTCGGGCTACAGCATTGCACCGCTGACGTGGAGCCGGACATACGTGCTCGCGACAACGCGCGGTCCGGGGAGCCCGACCAGCCCACCGTCGAATGCGTTTCCTGATGCGCTGGTCGGCGCCGAAGCACGGCCGGCGGAGCCGCCGTTCTGGTGGAGCGGGTGCAGCCCGGCGCCCTCCCCCGGGGATCCGGTGGCGGTGGCGGAGAATCGCGTGCTGTATCAGCGGGGTGATCAGGTCGCACGTACGATCGCCGAGCGGATCGCGGCGCTCGCGCGGGGCCGCGCACCCGCATGGCTCGCGGCACACTTTCCCGATGGCGGCGCTCCGGCCGCGGTGGGAGCAGGTGCACCGGAGCTGATTGATGCCGTGCGCGCGCGCAGCACATTAGCGATAGTAATCGCGCTGCCGCGCGTACAGTACGGCGGCTGTGCGGCACCATCTGCCGAGCTGGTCGAGCCCCTGCTGGCCGGCTGGCACCTCACACCGCTGGTCGATACGCGCGATCGCCTCATCCACCGAACAGGCATCGGCCATGTCACGGTGGACGCGGACGGCACGATCCGATTCGGGCGCCGATGACCTTCCGCACCCGGATACTTCTCGCCTGCCTCACAGTCGCGGCAGTCCCGCTGCTGATCCTGGGCACCGGTGCACGCCATGTCGTGCGCGAGCGCCTCACGGTGCAGTACCGGGAGAGTCTGGACCAGTCAACGGAGGCGGTGCGGGCGGAGCTCGCGCGGACTTCGTCCATCGTGGAGGAGCGGGTCCGCACACTGATCGCGCGCCTGGTCGACCAGCCCGATACGCGGGCCGCGCTGCTGGAGGCGAATCCGGGCGCAGCGCTGCTCGACTACGCACCGGATGCGATGCGACTCGCCGGACTCGACTACCTGCTGCTGGTCGACGAACGCGGGATGGTGCTCAGCTCCGGGCACTTCCGTAACGACTACGGCCGCGAGCTGCCGTCGCTGCTCCAGCTGGGCGACACGTCCGGCCTGGCCGTCGTGGCGGCGCATCGTCCGGAAGGCGCGTTCACGGCACTCGTGCGTGCGCGCGCGTTCGACCTCGGCGGCCATCGTTTCAGGCTCGTGGCCGGAGTGGAGATCGACTCGCTGTTCGTTGCGCGTCTCGCGGATGGCGCGGGCTCACCCGTAGTAAGCCTCGAATATCCGGACGGGGTCATATCCGCCGGACGACCCGCACCGGACGAGGCCGTGACGCAGACTCTGACGGTACCCTTCGTCGATGCAGACGATCCTGTGCCGGGAGACAGTGCTGCGTGGACGGTAGCGCACTCCCTCGATCCGCTGCACGCGATCGTGCGCCTTGTCGACCGGTGGTTCGTGATCGCACTCGGCATCGCGCTGCTGCTCGCCTTCGTCACCGCTCGTGTGCTGGCCGCGCGTGTGACGCAGCCGCTCGAACGCCTCGCAAGCAATGCCAGCCGCGTCGAGCTCACGCGCTACGATGTGCAGCTCGCGAGTCCGCGACGTGACGAGATCGGATCACTGTCGCGGCTGCTCGATCGCATGGTGCAGCGTCTGCGCGCGGGCGCGCAGCAGCTCCGCGACGCAGAGCGGCGTGCCACGGTCGGCGACATGGCGCGCCAGGTGAACCACGACATCCGTAACGGTCTGCTGCCGATCCGCAACGTGATCCATCATCTGACCGAGGTCGCACAGCAGTCGCCGACGGAGCTCGGCACCGTGTTCAATGAGCGTGCTGGCACCCTGCAGGGCGGGATCGGGTATCTGGAGAACCTGGCGACGAACTATGCGCGGCTGACCCCACGCACCGAACGTCGCCCGTGCGATGTAAACGCCATCATCGAGACGCTGCGCGACGCCGGCACGCCCGACGACCGGCTGGTACTCGAGCTTGCACGTCCGCTGCCGCCCGCGACGGCCGACCCCGTCGCGCTGCGCCGCGTGCTGGAGAACCTCGTGATAAATGCACTGGAGAGCCTGCCGGGGCATGGTGGCCGCGTCGTCGTCAGGACGGCGGTGGCGGGATCGGCGGCGGGATCGGAGGCCGAAGCGGCGGAGGATGGCCGGGTGACGGTCACCGTAACCGACACCGGCACGGGCATCGCGCCCGAAGCCGTCGATCGCATCTTCGATGACTTCTACACGACGAAGGAGCGCGGCACGGGACTCGGCCTGTCGATCGTGCGACGTCTGGTGACGGACATGGGTGGGCGCGTCCGCGTGCAGAGCGAGCCCGGCCGCGGCACGACCTTCACTGTCGACCTGCCGATCGAGGGCGGGGTGATTGACGAGACAGGCCGCAACGCCCATCGAGGGTCCGTTGGCTGAACAGCACGGACCCGTACCACCGAGTCCGCGCATACTCGTCGTCGACGATGTCGTCGCGATGGCGGAGCAGTACGCCTATGACCTGAAGCGACTCGGCGGGTACCGCACGCGCATTGCCGGCGGCGGACGCGAGGCGATCGCGGCGATGGTCGAGGAGGAAGTCGACTGCGTGATTCTCGACCTCGAGATGCCGGGCATGGACGGTTTCGAGGTGCTGCGCACGATGCACGAGCGCGACCTGGAGCTGCCGGTCATCGTCTACACGGGCACCGGCGATTTCGAGCGGTGCGCCCAGGCGATCCGGCTCGGCGCGTACAGCTTCATCGACAAGGCGGAGTCGATGCAGCGCGTCGTGCAGGAGGTGAGAAACGCACTCGAGCGCGGCCGGCTCGTGCGTGAAGTCAGGACATTGCGCGCGCGCGTCGACACGGAGTCGACACTGATCGGCGAATCCGCTCCCATGCGGAAGCTGCGCGAGCAGATCCGCGTGCTCGCACCCATTCCGAGCCCCGTGCTCATCCTCGGCGAGAGCGGGTCAGGGAAGGAGCTGGTCGCGCACGACCTGCACGCGTTCGGCACGGACCCGAAGGCGCCGTTCGTCCCGGTGAACTGCGCCGCACTGCCTGAGGCGCTCGTGGAGAGCGAGCTGTTCGGACACGAGCGCGGCGCGTTCACGGGCGCGGAGCGCGCGCGTCGCGGCGCGTTCGAGCTTGCCGGCCGCGGCACACTCTTCCTCGATGAGATCGGAGAGCTTCCGCTGCCGGTTCAGGCGAAGCTGCTGCGTGCGCTGGAAGCGCGCGAGATCACGCGGCTCGGTGCCGAGAAACCCACTCCTGTACTCGCGCGCGTCGTCGCCGCCACGCACCGCGACCTTGAGTCGGACGTGGAATCGAAGCGGTTCAGGCAGGATCTGTACTTCAGGTTCAACGTGCACATCCTGAACGTGCCGCCGCTGCGCGACCGCCCGTCCGACGTGCCGCTCCTCGTCGAGCATTTCCTCGGCACGATCTGCGAACGGTTCGGAATGCGCAGGAAATCGATCGATGACGATGCACTGCGGCTGCTGTCCGCCTACGACTGGGCACGCAACAACGTGCGCGAGCTGCGCAACATCATCGAGCGCCTCGTCATTGCGGCCGGCGCGGGGGATATCGAGGTGGATCACCTGCCGCCCGAGATCGCCGAGGCGGCCGGGGATACGCGGTCGTCATCGCTCCACGCGAAACGCGCGGACGCCGAGCGGCAGATCATCATCGACGCACTGGACCGCAACGACGGTCACGTCACGAACACCGCCCGCGAGCTCGGTCTGGCCGATCATGCGAGTCTGCTCAAGATCATGCGCCGGCTGGGCATCAGACGCAGCTGAATGTCCGGACACCGCTGGTGCTACCCGCGGTGCTGGTGCACCTGGCGGTGCTGGTGCGACCTGCGGTGCTGGTGCACCTGACGATGTCCGGCTCGATTTGACGTTCGGCGCGGATCCAGCGCCTGATCGATCCTCTCCACGACATCGCGAAGGTGCGCACGTGCGACGCCGTTCGTCTGGCCCGCCGCTGCGCTGGCCGCGGCGCGCACACTCACGAGCTGTGCGCGCGCGAGTGCGCGCACGTCCGAGTCGTCCTCTTCACTGTTCAGCAGCTCCGTGAGACGACCGACATGCGCGCGGTGCAGCGCGCGGCGGTATGCGTTGCGTGCGGTCACGGCCGCATTGCCCCAGACGTTCGAGCGGACATCGTCGAGATACTCGGCGACCGGGTATGCGACCGCCGGATGCGTCAGCTCGATCTGCACCATGCGCGCGAGCCGGCTGCTCGACAGCAGGCTGCTCACCATGCGCGCCTGACGCTCCTGCAGCTGCTGCGGGCCGGGCGTGCCGATGCGTTCGAGGATGTCGGCGTCGAGAATCCAGAGCGGCTCCTCCAGCACCTGTTCCGCGATGAACGAGAGCGCCCGCTCCTGCTGCGCGCGCGGCACGGGCGTGAACACCGCCCCGGCCTGATCGGAGGTCTTGAGGTCGGCATAAACGCCGCCGATCACACCTGCGACGTGGTTCACGTAGCGTGACCACTGCCCGATGAACTCGCCGTAGATCTCTTCGAGATCGGTGTAGTCCTCGCCCGGCCGTGTCGTCCACTCGATCAGGTTCGGCAGGACGCGCTTCAGATTCGCGATGCCGTACGTGCTCGCGCGCACGTGGTCATCGCCGATGTCCTCCGTCTGCGCCCGCGGATCCGCGGAAGCCGCGGAGCCCTGGAGGAAACGGTAAACCGGATCGTCCGCCTTCTCGGTGATCCAGCGATCCAGCGTCTCGAGCTCCGCCTCGGGCGTCGCCGCATCCGGTATGACGCGGTAACCCCAGTTGATCGCATGGTGATCGTAGGGCCCGATCTGGCGGATGAAGTCGGCACCCGTGAGGCCATCGCCAGGCTGCGCGATGTAGTTCTGCCGCGCGTAGTCCATGATGGATGGAGCGACGCCCATCCGTTCGGCGAACGATTTCGAGCGCAGCGAGTCGACCGGGTACGCGGAGCTGGAGATCATGTTGTGCGGGAGGCCGAGCGCGTGGCCGACCTCGTGCGCGACCACCTGCCGCATCGCTTCGCACATCATCGCATCGTCTATCGGCAGCCCGCGCACCGCTGGATTCGCGGCACCCGTCTCGATCAGCAGCCGGTTTCGATACGAGCGCAGATGATTGTGATACCACACAATGTCGCTCTCGATGATCTCGCCCGTGCGCGGATCACTCGTGCTCGGACCCTGCGCGTTGCGCGTGAGGCTCGCTGCCCAGCGCACCACCGAGTAGCGCACATCCTCCGGGTTCCAGTCAGGATCCTCGGCAGGCGATGGCGGGTCGGCTGCAAGTATCGCATTGCGGAAGCCGGCCGTCTCGAACGCCGCCTGCCAGTCCTCGATACCCTGCCGCACGCACGAGCGGTACTCCGGCGGCGTAGCGGGATCCAGGTAGTAGACGATCGGCTTGACCGGCTCCACCAGCTCACCGCGCCGATACGCCGCCATGTCCTTCGGCTCCAGCCGCCAGCGCCGGATGAATCGCTGCTCCGGCGCCTTCTGCTCCGCGATGCCGAAGTTGACCTGCCGGATGCTGAAATAGCCGACGCGGTCATCCGCATGACGCGGCCGCATCGGCTCGCGCGGCAGCAGCACCAGCGACTGGTTCATCTCGACCGTCAGCGCACCGATGTGCTCATCCGAGGGCGGCGTCGTCGCCTCGAACGTGTGCGTGTGCCGCACCTCGACGTTCATCGGGTAGGAACGCGCTGAATTGATATAGCTGCGGTCCGGGTCCAGCCGGCGCACGCCGTACTCGCGGCGGCGCGCGGGACTCAGGCCGCTGATCGCCGGAGTATCGCCTTCGTAAAACTCCGTCACATCGATGACCACACCGCTCGAGTCCGGCGTGATCGCCTCGATCGGAAACGATGCGACGATCGGCGCGAGGTTGTTCGCTACGACGCTGAGCGCGATCGGCGCACTGTCCGCCGCGACCTGGTCGTAGGAATGCTTGCGCAGCAGGATCCGCTCGCCCCGCCGCTCCCACGTCATGATCTGCTCCTGCGCGGAGAAGCCCGCAGGATTGAACCCGCCGAAATTCGTCGGCACCCGCGCCCACCGGCTGATCATCAGCATCTCGCGCCCGAGCAGCGAGTCCGGGATTTCGAACAGCACCTGCTCGTCCGTCGTGTGCACGACGAACATGCCGGTGTCCGCGACAGCATCCCGCGGAATCGCCTCGGAGTAGGGTTCAATACCCTCCTCCCGATCGCCGTTCGCGGATCGTTCGGCCTGCGGCCGCGGCTGCGCTTCGTTCTGCCCTGCCGCCCGCGCGCTGCAGCCGCCTGCCGCAAGCAGCAGTACACACAGCGCCGTGAACGCGGCGTTGTCTACGCTCATGATAGTCTCGATGCCGGGTGAGATTTCGGGGTTCCTTTGCAGTTATACCGGATCTGGCGCGACGGGGCAAATCGACAGCCGGCCTCCCCCCTCGGACGCGGAACCCACTCTTACGAACGGCCGAGCGACATATCGACCGGTCCCGTAGAGTGAGCATGGTTCTGCC
>DATABQ010000601.1:0-4604 GCA_036259495.1 Longimicrobiales bacterium
CGCGGAAGGTCGCGCCATACCGACGTGCGAGAACATCCTGCGCTGGCTCTGGCCGCGCATCGGTGTGCGCATCGCAGAGCCCGCCCGACTGCACGCGCTGCGACTGCACGAGGATGAGCGTCTGTACGTCGACTACTTCGGCGGAGCTGACGCATCCTCATGACTCATCGTCCGCCGCACGAGCCGACATCGCCGGTGAAGCCTGCCACGCGCGGGCGCGGCGATACTCCGCCGCCCGCTCCGCCGCACGAGCTGCGACACGACACCGCCTCCGAGCGCCAGTTCAAGCATGAAGGCAGGACGTGGATCGCCAGGCTGGGCGGCAAGAGTGCACTCGGCACCGGCAGCTACGGACTCGCACTCGTCGAAGCCGTTCACTTCTTTGCCGCGGGTGAACCGGAGAGGCCGCTGCGCGAAGCACTGATCGCGCACGGGGTGTTCGAAGGCCTGTTCGACGTGGAATTGACGCAGCTGCTGCGTACCGCGCGCCCCGTGGAGTCACGCGACCGGTGAATTCGCCGCCGGGCTCCAGGTGGTCGGGCTCAGCGCACGTCGGCATGCCCGGCCGGCCCCACCCTGATTTCGTTGCCCTCGATGCGAACACTGCGCGAGCGCAGGGCGCCGTCGCCATCGACACGTTCGCCGGTGCGGACGTCGAAGTGCGCGTCATCATTGGGGCAGATCAGCAGGTCCCCGTCGAGGCGGCCGCTGCGGGCGAGGTTGGTGCCATCGACGGGGCAGATCGCATCGAACGCGTAGTACGTCTGACCGACGTTTGCGACGGCGATGTCGCGGCCGTGAGCCTGCACTTCGGCAATCGCGCCGGGTCCGAGCTCCGGCGTTCGCAGAACTGTTTCGAATTCGCTCATTCGCTCCTCCTCTGCGTGCAGCGGGAGCAACAAGCGGGCCGAGCACGCTGACCACCGGCACACGCACTGGACGGGGCCGCGGAAGAGGGTATCTTGCCGCGGACTCATCATGGAGGAGTACGTTTGGGCACGGACAAGCGACGTCGCATACTGACGGGTGATCGGCCGACGGGGCGCCTGCATCTCGGTCACTGGGTCGGCAGCATCGGCAATCGGGTGCGGCTGCAGGATGAGTACGAGTGCTTCTTCATCATCGCCGACTGGCACACGCTCACCACGCGTCCAGAGAAGGCGGCCATCGCCGAGGTCGCGGGCAACATCCGCGAGATGGTGCTCGACTATCTCGCGTGCGGCATCGATCCGGACCGCAGCACGATCTTCGTGCAGTCGGCGGTCCCCGAGACGGCGGAGCTGAACCTGATCTTCGAGATGCTCGTATCGCTCCCGCGACTGGAGCGGCTGCCGAGCATCAAGGACATGGCGGAAGCCGCGCACCTGGACGTACTTCCGTTCGGACTGGTCGGCTACCCCGTCCTGCAGGCGGCCGACATCCTCCTGCCGCGGGCGCATGCCGTGCCGGTGGGCAAGGACAACGTCCCGCACGTCGAGATCACACGCGAGATCGCCCGTCGCTTCAACTATCTGTATGGCGAGGTCTTCGCAGAGCCGGAGCCGCTCGTCAGCGAGACGCCATCGCTGCCTGGCGTGAACGGCATGCAGAAGATGTCGAAGTCGCTGGGCAACGCGATCATGCTGAGCGATGACAGCGAGGTCGTACGCAAGCGGGTCATGTCGATGTACACGGACCCCACCCGGCTGCGCGCGACCGACCCGGGGACGGTCGAGGGCAATCCGGTCTTCATCTACCATGATGCATTCAATCCCGATCGCGACGAGGTCGCGGACCTCAAGACGCGTTACCGCGAAGGACGCGTCGGCGACGTCGAGGTGAAGAAGAAGCTGTTCGCCGTGCTGGACGCGTTCATCGCGCCGATCCGCGAGCGTCGGGCAGATTATGCTGCACGTCCGGAGATCGTCGAGGACATCCTGCACGCCGGCAATGAGACGATGCGTGTGGTCGCGCGTGACACGATCGCGCAGGTGCGGGACGCCATGGGCATGACCTACTTTCGGCGCTGACACGGACCCTGAAGGCGTCCTCCGAGGTAGGAAGCTGCCGTACCGACTGATGGATCCTGATCAGGAGAAGACATGCTGCGGATGTGGCACTACGGTATCGCGCTGGTTCTGATGCTTTGCGGAGCCGCACATGCGAGCGCCGCTGATCAATATCTGGCCGAGACTGCCGACAGCGCGGTGATCGAAGGCATTGTCCGCGACGCATCGACGGGGCGGCCGCTCCAGGGCGCGCTCGTTCGCGTGGTGGGGTCATCGCGCCAGGATGTGACGCACGAGGGTGGTGAGTTCCACCTCGTCAGTCTGCCTGCAGGCGAGCACACGGTGCTGGTCGAACGACTGGGCTACCGCCGGGAGGTACGAGAGCTCACGCTCTCGGCCGGCGAGACGGTGCACATCGAGGTCGAGATGACCTCGTCGGCGATCGCGCTGCCGGGGATCGTCGTCACCGGTACCACGCGCGAGAGCCTCGGAGACATGACGGTGCGTCCTGCGAACGTGGTCTCCGGGCAGGAGCTGACACGGCAGATGGACGTGACGCTGGCGGCCACGCTCGAGAACGAGCCCGGTCTCGCAGTCGCGTCCGTTGGCCCCGCGACGGCGCGTCCGGTCATTCGCGGTCTGGGCGGCGACCGTGTGCTCGTGCTGGAGGACGGGGCGCGCGTCGGAGATCTGTCGTCGAGCAGCAGCGATCATGCCCTCTCCGTCGACCCACTGAACGCACAGCGCATCGAAGTGGTGCGCGGACCCGCGGCCCTGCTGTACGGCAGCAATGCGATCGGTGGTGTGATCAACCTCATCAGGGAAGAGATCCCTGCTTCCATTCCGGAGCAGGCGCGCGGGATGGCGAGCCTGCAGGCGCAGAGCGTCAATCGCGGTCTTGCGGGCGGTGCCTCGGGCGAGACGGGCTGGGGCGGCTTTGCAGTGCGTGGCGAGGGCAGCTTCCGCCGGGCGGGCGATCTCGACACACCGCGCGGCACACTCGAGAACACGGAGCTGCAGACGTACTCGCTCTCCGCCGGCCTCTCCCGCGTTTTCAGGCAGGGCCACGTCGGCCTCGCCTACCGATATTACGACAATGCGTACGGCATACCCGGCGGGTTCGTCGGCGCACATCCCGAGGGCGTCGACGTCGAGATGCGCCGGCACGCGCTGCACGCGGCCGCACGCGTGGATCGCACGTTCGGCCCGTTCAACGAGCTGGAGCTCGACGGCAAGTACACGCACTACTATCACCGGGAGCTGGAGTCCGCCGGCATCATCGGCACGGAGTTCGGTCTGCTCACGGGCGCCGGAGAGCTGACGGCGCGCCATGGCGCGCTCGGCCCGCTCGAGAGCGGCGCCATGGGTGTGCGTGTCGGCTGGAGCGATTATGCGGCGGGCGGGTCGAGTCACACGTCGCCTGCCGTCGAGTGGACCGCAGCGACGTTCCTGCTGGAGGAGCTGGCGCTGGGAAGTGTGCGGCTCCAGGGCGGCGCGCGCTTCGACTGGCATCGTATCGAGCCGCTGGAGCAGGAGGAGTCGGACATCGGCACGATCCGCACGCGCACGTTCGGCTCGCTGTCCGGATCTCTCGGCGTGCTGTTCACGGCCGCGGAGGGGATCGGCATCGGCGCCAGCCTCGCGCGCGCCTATCGCACGCCCGATATCGGCGAGCTCTTCTCCGAAGGGCCTCACCTCGCCGCGTATTCCTTCGAAGTCGGCAATCCGGACCTGGACGCGGAGGTCGGTGTCGGCGCGGACGTGTTCGTGCGCATCAATCGCGATCGTTACCATGCGGAGATCGCCGCCTTCCACAACGCGCTCGACAACTACATCTACTATCGCGACACGGGTGAGCAGACGGATTCCGAGCTGCCGATCTATCAGGCCACCGGCACGGACGCGGTGCTCGTAGGATTCGAGGCGGGCGGAGGCGTCGAAATCGTGCCGCACGTCCTGCTCAACGGCAGCGTGTCGTATGTGCGCGGAACCATCACCGACACCGATGAGCCGCTGCCGATGATGCCGCCGCTGCGCGGCCTGATCGCGACCCGCTACGAGCGTCCGGAGTTCTTTGCCGGTGTCTCGTTCCGGGCGGCCGCGGATCAGGCGCGCGTCGCGGAACAGGAGTTCGAGACCGCGACGGTGGGATACGGCGTTCTCGATGCCGACGCGGGTGTCCGCTGGACTGCACTCGGGCGCGTGCAGTCCGTGAGCGTGCGCGTGGACAACGTGACGAACGAGGTGGTATTCGACCATCTCTCCCGCATCCGCGATCGTGACACGAACGAGCGCGTGCCGGGGCCCGGCCGCAGCGCAAGCATGACCTATCGGGTCGTCTTCTGATCCGGGGGGTCCGTTGCGCGCCGCCGCGGAGCCTCCATATTCAGCGCTCCGCAAAGGACCCCCTGGAGGTAACATGAACGTCTTTCGTATCGCGCCCGCCGGCGCACTGGTCGTTTTCGTGCTCGCGTGCACTGCCAACAACACGCCCGAGCCGGTGCCGCCGGGGGATGGCGGCCAGATTGTGACTGATCCCGTGGTGGAGCTCGCGTGCGTGCCGTCCGGCAACATGCCCGTCGAGGGCCGCCAGAGCCCCTACGACTCCGCTACAAT
>DATABQ010000602.1:0-6525 GCA_036259495.1 Longimicrobiales bacterium
GCGACTGGTGACTGGCACGAATCGGACGCTGTACGTGCCGGTGGATGTGCGGCCGCGGCCGTGGGCCTACGCTTTCGATGGGCGTCTGAACGATCTCGCCGATTTCCTCCAGCGCCATGCGATACAGGTGGAGAGGCTGCGCGAGCCCGTGCAGGTCAGGGCGGAGAAGTTCAGACTGACGAGCATCGAATGGGCGGATGAGCCTTACCAGAACCACCTGAATGCCACGCCCACGGTGGAGCTGGTGCCCGAGCAGATGCAGCTTCCCGAGGGCACCTATCTCGTGCGCATGACGCAGAACGCCGCGCGCCTGATCGGCGAGCTGATGGAGCCGGACACGGATGACAGTATCGTCGCCTGGAATTTCCTCGACCACTCGATCCCGAGCCAGCGCGCGCTACAGAATCCCGAACGACCATACTTCCTGCCCATCTACCGCATCATGGCGGAGGCACCAGTTCAGGCGACGCTCGTCGAATAGTTCAGCCGAGCGCCCGTCCGTGCTTCAGCCGAGCGCCACGGGTTGCTCATTTTCACGCAGAGCCGCAGAGGTGCAGAGACGCAGTTGTTCGACGGAGCTTTATACTTCCGGTGATCATGCTACGCGGCAGATCCGATTCACGTCCGTTCGTGAACAACGGATAATGTCGGCGGCTGAGAGCGACGCGACGAATAATCCGTTGTCATAAAAGGAACGCGAGCTGCAGCTAACCGGTATCTATCGGCATTCGCATCGAACATCTGCGCCTCTGCGGCTCTGCGTGAAAAGGAGCACCTCCACACGTCTCGAGGCTCTGCGTGAAAAGGAGCACCGCCACACGTCTGAGGCTCTGCGTGAAAGGAGCACCGCCACACCGTCTGAGGCTCTGCGGAGAATGAGCACGTCTGACAGGACGCGGCTACCGGATGCGTTCCAGCGTGCTCGATTCCATGTTCTCGTGGCGCGCTGCATCCTGTGCGGCTTCATTGCGTGATGACGCTGCGTATTCGTCCTTGAGTCGCTGCATCATCTCCTCACGCCGGCGATACAGCCGCCTGGGCTCGCGCGGCTCGTGACGATCGAGCGCATACGCCGTGAGCAGCGGCAGAGAGATCGTCGAGTCGGTGTAGCAGACGACCGCATCCGGCAGTCGGTCCGGATCCACCTTGCCCCAGCTCACGGCTTCCGCGGGTGTCGCGCCCGACAGCCCGCCCGTGTCCGGCCGCGCATCCGTGAACTGCAGGAAGTAGTCGTGCCCCTTCTCCTCGATGCCGAGGACTTCCTGGATCTGCGGCTCCGTCTGGAGCGCGAAGTTCTTCGGTGACCCGCCGCCGAAGATGACGATCGCGCTCTTCCCGCCGCGACGCTTCCCATCGAGTACGATCGACGCCGTCTCGTTCACATCGGCGTTTACATCGTACTGCAGCTTCAGCCCCTGCAGCGCACCTGCGGCGACGTTCATGCCGATCGAGGAGTCGCCGGGCGACGACGTGTAGACCGGCACATCGTATTCGTAGCACGCCGCGAGCAGCGACTTGCCTCTCTGTCCGAGCGCCTTCTGGCGCTCCGCGACGTACTTCCCCGCCAGCCAGTGAAACTCCGCCGTCGACATGCTCCGCTGGAATTCGTCAGCGCGGATGATCCTGCGGAAGAACGCATCCGTGTCCAACAGCACCGAGTATTCGAAGAAGATGTCATAGATGCGGACGACCTCTTCTTCGCGCAGCGAAATGTCCGACACGTGGGGATTGCCCTGCCGCATCTCGAGGCCGAGACCGAAATGCGTATCGTGATACAGATTCGCTCCCGTCGAGATGATCCAGTCGACGAACCCCGCCTCGATGAGCGGAACCAGAGCGCTCATCCCAAGTCCTGCAGGAGTGAGTGCTCCCGTGAGCGTTATGCCGACAGTGACGTCCTCGTCGAGCATGCGCTCGGTGAACAATCGGCAGCCTTCGCGCAGACGTCCGCCGTTGTAGGCGAGGAACGCCGTATCGATGAGGTCCGCAGCGCTCATCCGTCCCGCGATCGGCTTCGGCTCGATTCGCGCACCGCTCAGGTATCGGCTCTTCGCCATTCGTTCAGGTCTCCATGCTCAGTTCAGGATACCGCATGACAGCGCTTCATCGCGGATGGGCGCGACGAACGCTGCGCGACGTCGTTCACTCGCGAACCGCCGCGCACGTGGTCAGACGTCTGCGGCGTCACGGGCTGCGCAGTGCGTCACATGCGCGCAGCGTGTCACGGGCTGCGCAGCGTGTCACGGGCTGCGCAGTGCGTCCGGACGCGCAGGGTGTCACCGGCGCGCACGCCGCCGATCTGCCCGGCGATCGCCGCGCATGCCGCCGCCCGGCAGCTCCGCCGCTTCGGAAATTTTTCGGGCATCTGCGCAGCTCTCATTGTAGCAGTCGAGCACCGTCTGCACGGCGACCTCCGGCGAGTCGGTGACGACGACGAGATCCAGGTCGTTCGCTCTGATTTTCCCCTCGGCGAGCATCGTGCCCTTCAGCCACTCGAGCATTCCATGCCAGTAGTCGCTCCCGAATAGCACGAGCGGGAAGTTACGGACCTTGCCGGTCTGGATCAGTGTGAGCGCCTCGAACAACTCATCCATCGTACCGAACCCGCCCGGGAAGATGACGAACCCTTCCGCGTACTTAACGAACATCGTCTTCCGGACAAAGAAGTAGCGGAAGTTGACTGCGGTGCGGACGTACGCATTCATGCCCTGTTCGAAAGGCAACTCTATGTTGCACCCGATGGAGAGTCCGCCCGCCTCCGCGGCTCCCTTGTTTGCGGCCTCCATGATTCCCGGGCCGCCGCCCGTGATGACCGCGAAGCCCGCCTGAGCCAGCAGCCGCCCCGTCTCTTCCGCGGCTTCGTACTGCGGGTGATCGGGCGGAGTGCGTGCGCTGCCGAAGACACTCACACCCGGACCGACGCGCGCCAGTGTATCGAAGCCTTCCACGAACTCGCCCATGATGCGGAATACACGCCAGGAGTCCGTCGTCTGCTCGATTCGCGGCGCACCGTCGTGCGGCCGGGCAAGAAGCTTCTCGTCCTCCGTCTCTTCGCCGGGTGCCTTCTGGAACTCGGTGACGGGCACCGGCGGCTGGGGCGGTGGCGGTGATGGTGTCTCTCTGCTCTCCCTGTCCTTGTTCATTGCGCCAACATACTCGCTCGGGTTGCGGCTGTGAAAGTAAGCGTCGACGGTATATCACGGCGCGCGGCGTCTCCGTGCTGCCTCCCTCTTTTCGCACGCGGCCGCGCGGCCTATTGTGCTGTGCATGAAATGTCCCGGCTGCGACACCGAATCCGACGGTAACTTCTGTCCCTCCTGTGGCACGGCCATGCGGGCGGACCACTGCACCGAATGTGGAGCGAAGCTCGTGCCGGGCGGACGCTTCTGCACCCGCTGCGGTGCACCTGCCGCCGGGACAGCGGCCGGCCCGCGAGGGACAGGTGGGGGGAGCCAGAGACTGCCATGGTACATCGGCGGGGGAGTGCTGCTCCTGCTCGCGGGCATTCTCCTCGTCCCGATGCTGATCGACGATGGCCCCGGCGCCGCACAGCCGGTCGCGCCGGCATCGGCACCCGGAGTAGTGCCGCCGGCCACGCCGCCGCCGCTCACCGGCACCCCGCGAGAGCAGGCGGACCGGCTGTTTACGCGCATCATGACGGAGATCGGCCAGGGCGATACGGCGGCAGCGCGTCGCTTCACGCCAATGGCAATCGGCGCGTACGCCATGGCCGCACCGCTGGACGCGGACGGGCTCTACCACCTCGCCGCGATCCACCTGGTCGCAGGGGACCACGCATCCGCGCGCGCGACCGCCGAACGGATTCTCGCCGAACGTCCGACGCACCTGCTAGCGCTTGCGGTGGCCGCAGAAGCCGCGGTCGCGGCCGGCGATTCTGCTTCAGCGCGCGATTACTACCAGCGCCTGCTGACATCGTATGACGGGGAAGTCACCCAGGACCTCGAGGAGTACGAAGCGCACTCCCGCAGCCTGCCCGGGTTCCGGCGGCTGCACAGCGCATGACGGACGGCTGACGTGTTACGCACCCGCTCTCCTGCTCGCGGGTGCCGTTCCGGGAGCCGGAGTGCGTCACTGCATTTCGTTTCATACTTGCTGATTCTCTGCGCGACCGCTGCCACACCCGCAGCTGCGCAGGATACCACCCGCGCACTCGGCGACGCCGCCCGTTCCATTCGAGCCGACCAGATGCGCGCGCATCTCGCGTTCCTCGCGGATGATGCGTTGGAGGGCAGGGCTCCCGGCCGGCGGGGAGCACGCATCGCAGCCAGATACATTGTGAGTCAGCTCGCGCGCGCCGGCGTTCAGCCCGTCGGTGGCAGCTACTACCAGCCCGTGCCCCTCGTTGGCTGGACTCCCGATCCACGCCGCATCAGCATCGAGTATGCTGCCGCCCGCGCGCGTGATACGCTCGCGTTCGCCGACGACGCCATCGTGTGGCTGGACAGCGGCGCCGACACCGCGCGTGTCGATGCAGAAGTGGTGTTCGCGGGATACGGAGTCCGCGCGCCGGAGTACGACTGGGACGACTACAGGGATGTAGATGTGCGCGGGCGCATCGTGATGGTGCTGAGCGGCGATCCCCCTGCACCGCCCAGCGAGCCGCTCATCTTCCAGGGCGGCGCAATGACTTACTACGGCCGGTACACATACAAAATCGAGGAAGCACGCCGGCAGGGAGCCGCGGCCGTCATCATCGTTCACACGCCCGAAGGTGCCGGCTACCCCTGGTCCGTTGTACAGTCGTCATGGCTCGGTGAGCAGCTCGCACTGCCTCAGGATTCCGCCGCGGCCGCAGCACCTCTCCGCATGCAGGGCTGGATCACGCTCGATGCCGCTCGCCGCGTGGCCGCTGCGGCCGACCTCCGCATCGAGGAGCTCTACGTGCGCGCAGCACGTCGTGACTTCCAGCCGATCGCAACCGGAGTGACGATGTATCTGGAAGTGGCCGGACGCGCGCGTCGACTCGAGTCCAGCAATGTGGCCGGCATCGTGGCCGGCGCCGACTCCGTGCGCCGCGCAGAGGTCGTCATCTACACCGCGCACTACGATCATCTCGGTATCGGTCCGCCGATGGATGGCGACTCCATCTACAACGGTGCATACGACAACGCGAGCGGCGTCGCGCTGCTGCTCGAGATCGCGGAAGCATTCGCGCGCCGGACACCGCGCACCGATCGCAGTGTGCTGTTCCTGTTCACTACTGCGGAGGAAGCGGGCATGCTGGGCGCATCATGGTACGTGCGGCAGCCGCTCGTTCCTCTGCGACGCACGGTCGCTGCACTGAACATCGATGGCGCGAATCTGTGGGGTGCGACCGATGATGTGAGCGCGGTGGGACTCGAACGCTCCACACTGGGCAGTGTGTTCGAACAGCAGGCGGCCGCCATGGGTCTGCACGTCGAGGGCGAGCGCGCGGCTGACAAGGGGTTCTTCTTCCGATCCGACCACTTCCCCTTTGCACGGGCTCGCGTGCCCGCCCTCTATCTCGGTCACGGTATCACATACCGCGACCGCCCGCCCGAGTGGGGAATCAACACCCTCTCGCGTTACGAGATGCAGCGCTACCACCAGCCGGACGATGAATACAACGCCGGCTTCGACCTCGCCGGTGCCGTGCAGCAGGGCAGACACGCGTTCCTCGTCGGCGTCGCCTTGGCCAACGCAGATGAGCCGCCGAGCTGGTACAGCGGCCACAGCATTCCGCGCTGATCCCGGCGTTGCTACTGCACGCGGAATCGTACCGGCAGCGTCACGATGACACGCACCGCTACACCACGGTTCTGCGCCGGAGCAAGCCGCATCGCATCTACCACCTTAAGCGCCGCCTGATCGAATTGATCGTGGCCGCTGCCGCGCGCGACCTCCGCCCGCACCACTGCGCCCGTCTCATCCAGCCACAGATTCACCTCCACATCACCGCCGATTCCCGCTTCGCGAAGCATGGGAGGATACAGCCTGCGCAGCTCTCGCTCTACCTCCGCGGGATTGAGCAGCCGCGGTGCTACCATCGATCGCACGAACTCCTCGAACCCTTCACGCTCTCGTGAGTCGATCGATGCCGGCGGCGGGAGAATCTGCTGTGTCCACGCGTCCGGGGTCGTCGGACTGATCGTCACATCCGCATCAATCTCGATGGTTCCGACGATCGGCTCCGCCGGACGCTCCAGCGGCGGCGGCGGCGGCGGAAGTTCAACCTCGGCGGTCGCGACCACCTGGAGAGCCGGGTCGTGCAACGTCTCGCCAGCGGTCATCATGTCAGGCGAGAGTGTGAACACCGCGACGTGAAACAGGACCGCGATGATCAGCGCTCGCGGCAGCCACGCTTCCGATCGCTGCTTCAGCAGATCGTTCGCGGTCGAGGGAATTGCGGTGAGGTCACGGGCGGGATACATGGGCGTCCTCCCAGTCGTGCGGACGCGGGCGCGTCCAGCAGGTGAGCGGCGTACTGCAGGTCCATCTTGTAGCAGCACCACCCGCGCAAGGTTCCACGACCGCGGCTACAAC
>DATABQ010000603.1:0-3326 GCA_036259495.1 Longimicrobiales bacterium
GCGCCCGCAATCGGCACCGCCGCCGCAACCACCGACAGCACGAGCGCACGCAGCAGTCCCGACCGCTGCGGATCGACTTCTTTCGTCGTCATCCGTTCGCCCACTTCAGCAAGCGCCTGTCCAATGCTGCAAGAGAGATTAGTTCCGTGCGGGCACTTTTCGCCGCACGGATCCCGGGGAGAAACAGAAAATCACAGGAGAGCGGGATTTAGACAAGTTTTTCGGGTGAGGACGCCGGGCCAGGCGAGGGCAGCGTCGACGGGCTGGCGGCAGAGCCGCGCTGTCCTGCCGTGCTCAATCGCGGATGCGACCGCGCTCTCCCCCGGCCCGCCGGCCCTGTGCAGTGTGCGTGTGCCTGTGCCTGCGCTGCCTCGCGCCGGAAGGACAGCCCTCATTGGTCACCGGCCGTCCAGCTGCCCATCCCCCTAATCCCGCAACGATAAGAACCCGCGCCCGCGTGCGAGCCCGCGCCCGCGCCCGGCCGTCCCACCCCTTGACCCACCCCGCCACCCATACTATATCGCATAACGATATATCGCCCCACGTCCCTACCCCCAACCGAGACATGCCCGAAGAAACACTCCCACTCAGTCCTCAGGTGTTCCATATCCTGCTCGCGCTCACCGACGCGCCCGCGCACGGCTATGCGATCATGCAGGCGGTCGAGCAGGAGACCGACGGCGCGATCCAGCTCGGTCCGGGGACACTGTACGGTGCGATCAGGCGCCTGCGTGCGGATGGTCTGATCGAGGAGATCGACCAGCAGGGCGATGCAGCGCGCCGTTGCTACCGGCTGACGACGCGCGGCAGGAATGCCCTGAAGCGCGAGGCGCGCCGGCTGGCGCAGCTGGTGGAGTCGGCGCGCGCTCGCAGGCTGCTGCCGGGGCGGCTCTCATGATGCGCGGCGGCTCCTCGCGGCTCGAGCGCGCGGTGTTCGGCTGGATGCTGCGTGCGTATCCGGCGGAACTGCGTGCAGCGCACGCGCCGGAGATGGAGGATGTGTGCGCGCGCATGTGTGCGCGTGCGGGGGAGCGGGGGAGTGCTGCGCGGGCGGCGATGTGGCTGCGCATCGCGGCGGACACGATGCGGAGCGCGCCTGTCGAGCACTGGCACGCGTGGCGTGAGCGTGCGCGCGACCGTGCCGCAACCGCCACCGCGCGCGGCGTGCCGGCGCCGGATTATGCCGGTGCCGTGGTCGCATCGCTCGGCGTCTTCCTGCTGTATCTCGTGACTCTCGCGCCGACGACGGCGTTCTGGGATGCCGGCGAATACATCACGGTGGCGCACGTGGTCGGCATTCCGCACCCGCCGGGCAATCCGCTGTTCGTGATGATCGCGCGCGCGTGGGATGTTCTGCTCTCGGTCGGGAGCTGGCCGGTCGCCGTGCGGATCAATGTGCTCAGCGCGGTATGCAGTGCACTCGCGCATCTGTTCCTGTTCCTGCTCATCGAGCGATCGCTTCGGCCCGCCGACACTGTGGTGCGTCGTGTCGGTGCGACGTGCGCCGTGCTGATGAGCGCGACCGCGTTCACGGTGTGGCATCAGTCGAACGTGAACGAGAAGGTCTACACGCTGAGCTTCCTCACGACGATGCTGGTGATGTGGCTCGCACTCCGCTGGCGTGACACGCGCAATACGAAGCTGCTGGTCGCTGCGGCGTACATCACCGTGCTGAGCGCGACGAATCACCTGATGGGCGTGCTCGTCGCACCGGCGGTGCTGCTGTTCGTGTATCGCGTCGATCGCGGCGCGCTGTTCTCGCGCCGCGTCTGGGCGACGACGCTGCCGCTCGCGATGCTCGCGCTCTCCGCGCAGCTGTTCCTGCCGATCCGCGCGGCGGAGCGTCCGGTCGTCAACGAATCTGACCCGACGTGCGAGTCGCTGCTCGACGCGACCGTAAGCATCTACACGAACGGCGCGCGCGGCTGCGAGGCGCTGTCGTCGACACTGACCCGCGAGCAGTACGGGAAGCCGTCGATATTCACCGATCCCGCGACACCCGCCGCGCCGCGCGGTGCGAAGCTGATCGCATCGCAGTTCGTGAATTACGTGCAGTACCTCGACTGGCAATGGGCGCGTTCCGTCGCGGGCACGTCGCCGCTGCTGGGAGGCGCGCGTCCGATCGTCACGCTGCTCGTGCTGCTCCTGGTCGCTGTCGGCGCGCGCGCGCAGTGGCGCGTCGATCGCAACGCGGCGCTGATGCACGGCGCTGCACTCGCGATGCTCTCCGTCGCACTCGTCCTGTACCTGAACTTCAAGTGGGGCTTCTCGATCGCACGCGATGCGTTCCCCGACGTGCGCATGCACGAGGTGCGTGAACGCGACTACTTCTTCCTGATCGGCTTCAGCCTCTGGGGTGCGTGGGCCGGCCTCGGCATCGCGGCGCTCTGGCGCGCTGTGAGCGAACGCACACCGCGACTCGCCGCCGCGCCCATCCTCGCGCTCGCGCTCATCCCGATGGCCCTCAACTGGAGCTGGGCGAGCCGCGCCGACGACTGGACCGCGCGCGACTGGGCGTACAACGTCCTCATGAGCGTCGAGCCGTACGGCGTCCTCGTGACGAACGGCGACAACGATTCGTTCCCGCTCTGGTACCTGCAGCATGTCGAGCACGTGCGCGAGGATGTCACCATCGTCCTCTCGCCATACCTCGCCACCCCCTGGTACGCGCGCCAGATCCGCAACACGTCGCGACCCTGCGCGGCCGGCGAGGATCCGCTCGAGGACAGGACGACCATCACGTGCCAGCGGCCGCTCGCTCGCGATTCCGTGCACCCCCGCCTGCTCACCGCCTGGGGTGACATCCCCGACTCGCCGCCGAACGATTCCGTGCTGCCGTACGATGATGCCGAGCTGGACACCATGGCCGGCGGCTGGTTCATCGCGCAGAACGATCTGGAGATGCGATTCGGCGACATCGAGACCGTGGTCGGGAAGGGAACGACGATCACACCCATCGACACGTTCGTCGCCGCGATCGTGCAGAGCTCGTACGGCGAGCGCCCGATCCACTTCATGACGCCGTCGCCCGTCGTCGCGCGGCTCGGGCTCTCCGATCACGTCGTGCGGGTCGGCCTCACGTGGAAGCTGCGCGAGCCCGACGACCGCGCGCTGGTGTCGTTTCCATTCGCCAGCGAACGGCGCACCATCGGCGCGTATGTCGATCGCACGCTGACCGACACGCTCGCTCGCGACGTCTTCATCGTCCGGGGACGCGTGACGGATCCGGAGAAGCCGTGGGTCGATCACTCCAATTACATGATCCCCGCGCAGTACGCGATCATGCACTACGCGGGTGCGCGTGCGGCCGAGCTGGAGGGCGACAT
>DATABQ010000604.1:0-6421 GCA_036259495.1 Longimicrobiales bacterium
CTAGCACCTAGCTCTGAAGCACGTTACGGAATCGCTCGAAGTCATCGAGGATCATCCCCGCACCCCGCACCACGCACGTCAACGGCTCCTCGTCCACATGAATCGGCAGATCCGTCTCGTGCGCCAGCAGCAGGTCGAGCCCGCGGATGAGGGCCCCTCCGCCCGTCATGACGATTCCCCGGTCCACGATATCGGACGCCAGCTCGGGCGGTGTGATCTCCAGGGCCCTGCGGACGGCGTCGACGATCTGCTGGATCGGCTCCTGAATGCATTCACGGATCTCCTGCGAGTGCACCCGGACCGTCTTCGGGATTCCGCTGACGAGGTCCCTCCCCTTCACTTCCATCTCCCGCTCGTCACCACTGTTGAATGCGGACCCGATCTGGATCTTGATCGCTTCTGCGGTCGGCTCGCCGATCAGGAGGTTGTAGTTCTTCCTGAGGAAGCTCACGATCGCAGCGTCGATCTCGTCGCCGCCTACGCGGATTGATGTATCAGAAACAATGCCATTGAGAGCGATGACCGCAATTTCCGTGGTCCCGCCGCCGATATCGATCACCATATTGCCGGTCGGCGTGTCCACCGGCAGTCCCACTCCGATCGCCGCGGCCATGGGCTCGGCGACCATGTAGACTTCCTTCGCCCCAGCCGTCGTCGAGCTCGACCGGACCGCCCGCCGCTCCAGTTCCGTGATACCGCTCGGCACCCCGACGATCACTCGCGGCTTCATCCGGAAGATCCGCTTGTTCGTGACCGCCTTCAGAAAATGACGGAGCATGATCTCCGTGATGTCGACGTCGGCGATCACGCCATCCTTGAGCGGGCGTACGGCCACAATGCCCTCGGGCGTGCGGCCGAGCATTCGCTTCGCCTCCAGGCCGATGCCCTTGATGCGGTGGGTGCCTCGTTCGACAGCCACCACCGACGGCTCGTTCAGGACGATGCCTTCGCCCTTCACGTAGACGAGCGTGTTGGCCGTACCGAGATCGACCGCGATGTCGTTGACAGGCAGGAGTCTGCCCGAGTTGAGCATTGTGCGCAGGCTCATCAGGATTTCCATCGGCGGTATCGAGCTGCCGCCGAACAGTAGTCGCCACCACCGGGAAAACCGGGCGGCAGGGCCCGGTTTTCATGAAGTGGCGCAAGTTAACTGACGCTATTTCAACCGGCAAGCACATTCCGCACCTGATCCGGCTCCGTTCCGAACCGACCCGACGCTCAGGTTCGGCCGGTGCTCCCGAACCCGCCCGAGCCGCGACCCGATTCCGGCAGCGCTTCGGCCGGCTTCCAGTCGATGCGGAGCACGGCCGCAGCGAGCAGCTGCGCCACGCGCTCGCCATGCTCCAGCGTCTGCGGCTCTCGATCGAGATTGATGAGCGGGATGCGAATCTCGCCGCGATAATCGCTGTCGATCGTGCACGGCGTGTTGATGATCGAGATCCCCTGACGCAGTGCGAGTCCCGATCTCGGCCGGATCTGCGCTTCCGTTCCGTCCGGAAGTGCAATCGCGAGGCCAGTCGGAATCAGCACGCGTTCGAGCGGCTGCAGCGTGACGGCTTCGCCTGCATTGCGAAGATCGACAGCGGCCGATCCCGCAGTGGCGTAGGACGGCAGCGGCCACGCAGCCGGATAGTTCGGCAGGCGCTGGACCAGGACTTCAATGCCCATCGGTATCTGTGTGAAGGATGAAAAGAGTGCTCGCCCCGTAGTAACCAGTATCCGCATATCGGCCCACGCTCACCGGGCCGCACATGCTGTCTGGTCCAGGCGGAGGTGCCGTCCGTGGACATGGGCGCAACGATGACGTGGAGTGCGGTCGCAGTCTAGTCACGCACGTGACGGTGCGGCAAGGCGCATCATCACGCCTGGAGGGGGCCGGCAGGCCGCCCTCAGTCCGCTCTGAGCGCTCTGACGGGGTCCACGCGGCTGCTGCGGCGCGCGGGCATGTACGCCGCAAGCAACGCAACGAAGGCGAGCAGTGCGGGCACCAAGGTGAACGTGAGCGGATCGTGTGCGGCCGTCTCGTACAGCAGGGCCTGAAGCAGGCGCGTGAAAGCGAGAGCAGCACCCAGGCCGATCACGATACCGGCGCCGACGAGTGCGGCACCGCGGGCGAGGACGAGGCGAAGGAGGGACAGCGGCCGGGCGCCGAGGGCTGCGCGGATGCCCAGCTCACGCGTCCGGTTCGCCACCTGGAACGCGACGACGGCGTAGACACCGATGCATGCGACGAGCAGCGCGCAGATCGC
The DNA here is from genome assembly GCA_036259495.1 of Longimicrobiales bacterium. Lineage (GTDB taxonomy): Bacteria > Gemmatimonadota > Gemmatimonadetes > Longimicrobiales > RSA9 > SH-MAG3. Next base: position 2,250 of record DATABQ010000604.1, read on the forward strand.
GAACACGGCGAGGAGCGCGGCGCGGATGCGCGGCTCGGCCATCGCGGCGGCCCGATCCTGCGACACGCGTTCGATCAGGGGCACGGGAACGGTTCTGTCCAGCGCCCACACTTCCCGACGGATGGCTTCGGCCAGTCCTGGCACGTCGCCGGAGGTCCGTACGAGCAGTGTCATCATCGGCATCGACATCTGCCGGGTCGAAAGAAACATCATCGGCGGCGCGGGCGCGGCCAGCTCCATGTCCCGCACGTCTTCGACAACACCGATCACCTCGATCGGGTCGCCGCTGGTGCCGCCCCAGTAGAACGACCGGCCGACGGCATTCCGACCGGGCCACATGCGCTCGGCGAACGTGCGGGTGACTACCGCGACCCTCGGATTGTAGTACATGTCCGTCGTCTCGAAGAGACGGCCGCGCAGCAGGCGCACGCGCGCTGCATCGAAGTAGTCTGTCGTGGCCACGCGCCAGTCCGCCTGCATGAACCCGGACGCAGGGGTGACGGCAGCACGATCGACCGGCGTCACATCGTTGACCAGTCTCCAGTTCACGAACGGATGCGTCGTTGCCGCGCCTGCGGCCGTTACACCCGGAATCGCGTTGATCCGCTCGGTCAGATTCTGGTAGAAGATGGAGATGCTGCCGTCCGCACCGTATCGGCTCGACGTCAGCTCCAGCGGTACGGCATGGAGCCCCTCGACGTCGAGGCCGGTGGCGCTGGCGCGGATCGCGAGGAAGCTGCGCAGCAGCAGCGCGGAACCGAGCAGCAGGACCATCGCCAGCGCTACCTGTGTCACCACGAGACCATCGCGCACCAGCCTGCCGCGGTTGCCTGCTACGCTGCGCGCTCCGCTCCGCAGCAGGGACTGAATATCTACACTGCTCGCACGCAGTGCGGGCAGTACGCCGAACAACAGGCTCGTGAACCCGGCGAGCAAGACCGCGAACGCGACATGCCGTATATTCAGCACCATCTCATCGAGTCCCGGGATGCGCGCACCGGCCAGCAGCCCTATGACATCGAACGACCATGTCGTCAGCAGCAGACCGATCGCTCCGCCTGCAGCGGAGATCAGCGCCGCTTCCAGCCACAACTGCCGCACCAGTGTGGCGCGCCCCGCGCCCATCGCCGCGCGAACGGCGAGCTCCGCCTGACGCGCGCTGCCGCGAGCGAGAAACAGATTGCCGACATTGGCGCACGCAAGCAGGAGCAGCAGCCCCACGGCCACCATCAGAACCCACATCCCCCGCGCAGTGTCGCTCCCGACGAACCACTCGCGCAGATCATCGACCTGCACTCCCCACCCGGCGATGGCCGGATGTGCAGCGGCGATCTGCATCGAGACCGCTGCCAGATCCGCCTCCGCGGCCTCGCGTCCCACGCCCGGGCGCAGTCGACCGATCACGTCCAGCCAGTGATTGCCGCGGTCGCTCGCCCGCTCCGGAATGAACGGCACCCATAACTCAGTCTCGCCAAACTCGAATGGAGCGGGCATCACTCCGATGATGGTGTGCTCGCGACCGCTCAATGCGATGCTCGACCCGATCACTGCCGCGTCACCGCCGAACCGCTCCATCCAGAGCGTGTGACTGAGCACGACGACGCCAACGCCGTCCTCTGCGGCGAATACGCGGCCCGCCGCAGCGGGAGTACCGAGCACGTCGAAGAAGGAGGCCGTGACCTCCTGACCTCGCAGGCGGGCGGGATCGCCCTCGCCGGTAAGGTCGAGATTCGCCTGGCGGATCGCCGCCATCGAAACGAAGCTGCGCTGCGATTCCACAAAGTCGATGTAGTTCGGCTCCGACATGCTGAATTCCAGCCCATCCGGATTCGTCTCCGCCACATGCACGAGGGCATCCGGCGCCGCGTAGGGCAGCGGCTGCAGCAGCACGGCATCGACCACGCCGAAGATCGTCACGTTCGCCGCAATCCCGATGGACAGCAGCGCCACGGCGACCGCCGTGAACGCGCGATCCCGCACGAGTGATCGTGCGACGAGTCTCACCTGCTGTATGACATCCCTCATTCCGCCCCCCAACCGTGAATGCGCAGTCGTTCTGCCGGGTCCACGTGCGAGCGTGGTGCCACGGCGCTCCGGCGTTGTAAGCAGCTGATACACGGGAGCTTGGAGCACCGCGCGGACAACGCCGCTGACGTGCGCCCGTTCGCATGCGGACGATTCGTCCCGGGAACGGGATGCTCCGCATGCGCAGAGGGGTGAAGCGCGGTTCGTTACCGTGCTCCACCCCTCCCTGTACAGCGACCCGGTGCGGATGCGGCGCTAGAGCGCCTTCTCAATTGGTGTATAGTCGAGGCCGAACGCTTCCGCGACACCCGGATACGTCACCTTGCCCTTGATGACATTCAGCCCGAGCGCGAGCGCGCGGTCGTCACGACACGCCGCCTCCCATCCCTTGTTCGCCAGCGTGACTGCGTATGGGAACGTCGCATTCGTCAGCGCAAGCGTCGATGTGCGCGACACCGCGCCCGGCATGTTCGCAACCGCGTAGTGCACGACGCCGTCGACGACGTAGATCGGGTTCTCGTGCGTCGTGGCCTTGATCGTCTCGACGCAGCCCCCCTGGTCGACGGCGACGTCGACGATGACCGCGCCGTCCATCATCGTCTTCAGATCCTCGCGACGCCCGAGGTTCGGCGCCTTCTTGCCCGGCAGCAGCACCGCACCTACGACGAGGTCGGCGTCCCTGATCTGCTCGAGAATGTTGTAACGGTTCGAGTAGAGCGTCGTCACGTTCGCCGGCATCACGTCGGCAAGGTAGCGCAGCCGGTTGAGCGACACGTCGAGGATCACGACGCGCGCTCCGAGGCCTGCCGCCATTCGTGCCGCGTTCGAGCCGACGATGCCGCCGCCGATGACCACCACCTTCGCCGGCGATACGCCCGGCACACCGCCGAGCAGCATGCCGCGGCCGCCGAAGAACTTCTCGAGATACTTCGCGCCTTCCTGGATCGCCATGCGGCCGGCGACCTCGGACATCGGTGTGAGCAGCGGCAGCTCGCCCGTGGGCAGCTGCACTGTCTCGTACGCGATCGCAATCGCGCCGGAATCCATGACGGCGCGCGTCAGGTCCTCGGCCGCTGCGAAGTGGAAGTACGTGAAGATGACCTGGTCCTTCCGCATCCGGGGCCACTCGACAGCGATCGGCTCCTTCACCTTCATGATCATGTCCGCCTGCTGCCAGACCTCATCGGCAGTGCCGAGGATCCGTGCACCCGCGTTCACGTACGCTTCGTCGGAGAACCCGCTGCCGTCGCCGGCTGTCGTCTCCACCACCACGGTATGTCCCGCCTGAACGAGTGCCTCCGCGCCGCCCGGCACCAGCGCGATACGGTTCTCGTTCGTCTTGATCTCCTTCGGTACGCCTATGATCATGACCGTCAGTCCGCGTTGAGTTTCAGTGTGTCGGGCCCAACCGCAGCAGACTCTGCCGGTCAGGCGGGAAAATGTCCGCGGCGAGCGCCGCAACATCATCGAGCGTCACCGCGTCCACGAGCTCCGTGATCTCGTCCATGGTGCGGAACGGCTCCTTGTACAGCTCGGTGCCGGCCAGGCGGTGGAGCCGCGCGTTCGATGACTCGAGCGACAGCACGATCTGGCCCTTCACCTGACCCTTCACGTCGTCCAGCTCTTCCTGCGTGATCCCGGCGGCTGCGACCTTCGCCATCTCATCGGCGACCACCGCCTCGGCACGATCCGCCGACTCCGGCCGCGTGCCGACATAGACGCCGCTCACACCCGCATCCGCGTAGAACGACTGGTACGCGTACACGGCGTATGCGAGCCCGAGCTCCTCACGCACTCGCTGGAACAGCCGCGAGCTCATCCCCCCGCCGAACGCGTTCGACAGCAGCACCAGGGCAAAGCGACGCGGATCACCCTGACCGAACGTCGGCGCGCCCCACACGATATGTGTCTGTGCCGATGCGCGCGCAACGAGCTCCCGTACGGGTACTGTCACTGGCGGCGCCTGACCGTTACGCGACGGCGGCGCTTGTGCGGGCGCGTCGTCAGCACCGAACACTCTGCGCACCTGCTCGACGAACGACGCATGATCCACGTTGCCCGCACCGGCAATGACCATGTTTCCCGGGCGGTATCGCGACGCATGCACGCGCTTCAGGTCGGCGGCCGTGAACGCGCTGACGGTGTCG
>DATABQ010000605.1:0-6529 GCA_036259495.1 Longimicrobiales bacterium
GTCCGCCGCGCCGCGGCTGGCATCGGGAGGTGTCAGCAGTTCGCGCACGCGTGCAAGTCCCTCCACCGCCCTGCGCCGCTCCTCGCCCGTCTCTTCCAGCAGCGGAAGCAGCGCCGCGGCCAGCCGCGCAGGCGTGGCTTCATTCTGGAGCAGCTCCGGTGCGATACGTTCTCCCGCCACCAGGTTTACGAGCCCGACATGCGGCACACGCACAAGTCGTTCGGCCATGAAGAACGTTACAGGGTGCACACGGTACGTGACGACGAGCGGTGTGCCGGCCAGTGCAGCCTGGAGCGTGCTCGTCCCCGATTTCACCAGCGCAGCGCGCGCATGATGCAGCAGCGCCCATCCGTCAGGTGTTCGTGGGAACGGCGCTCCCGTATAGCTGACTGCCGGCACTGCTGCGCTCTCGGCCAGCACGGGCTGCACCTCGGGCATGCGCTCGCGGACAGCTTCGGCTGCTGCGGCGAAGACAGTGATCTGGCGCTCCACTTCCTGGGCCCGCGACCCGGGGAACAGCGCGAGTACCGGTCGTGCCGGGTCAACGTTCAGGCTCTTCAGGAACTCCTCGCGCGCCGGGACGGGCGGCGGATCATCGAGCAGAGGGTGTCCGACGAACGACGCGTCAGCGCCTGCCGTCCGGAAAAGGTCCGTCTCGAACGGGAGGATGACGGCAAGCCGGTCGGTGTTGCGGGCCAGCTGCTTCATCCGGCTGCGATGCCAGGCCCAGACCTGCGGCGCGATGTAGTACAGCACGGGAATGCGTCGCTCACGGGCGTGTCGCGCCAGTCGCAGATTGAAGCCGGGATAGTCGATGGGCAGCACGAGGTCCGGCCGGCGATCACGCAACGTGCGCTTCACCGTTCCCATCAGATCCACGAAGTAGGGCAGATGGCGGAGGACCTCGACGAAGCCCATGATCGCGAGCTGATCCACATGCGCCAGGAGCTCGACTCCGGCCGCCGCCATGCGGTCTCCGCCCAGGCCGAACAGCTCCGCGTCGGGCCACCGCCGGCGCAGCGCCTCGGCCACTCGTGCGCCATGAAGATCGCCGGACGGTTCCCCGGCAGACAGGAAGATCCGCGGGTGGGTCAGGCGGGTGTCGTGAATCACGACACTAGGTATACTGTGACAGATACCAGATCACCGCAGCCACGATGCAAAGGCCCAGCAGCAGCTTCCACATCTGCGGCGGCCGATTCGGCCCGCGTTGATCGTCCCGGCGCTCACGCCGTATGCTGAGCAGCGACATTCCTCTGTGTCCGTTCCACAATGTCGAGGGCCACGGCCAGCGCACGCCGGCCATCGTGTCCGCTCACCGGCACTGCGGCTTCGCCGCGCACCGCTGCAATGAACCGCTCCAGCTCGCGCGCGAGCGGCTCCGTCCCATCGCCCTCGAACGAGACCCGTTCGACGAGATCCTCGATGCCCACGGGAGCACGCTCCGGCGCTCCCGCGGCGGGCGCGTTCATGAGGAGCGCCATCTGCGACGCCACGCCAGGCTTCAGGCGCAGGTACTCGCCCTTTCCCGCTGCCAGGTCCAGGCTGATGTAGCCGGAGCGCTGGAAGAAGCGGATCTTCCGCATCCGCTCCAGTGACACACGGCTCGCCGTCAGGTTTGCGACGCCACCGCCCTCGAACTCGAGTCGCGCGTTCGCTATGTCGACACTGGGCGTAAGGACCGGCACACCCACTGCGCTGACGGAGCTGACCTCCTGCTTCATCAGGCTCAGGACCAGGTCAACATCGTGGATCATCAGGTCCAGCACGACGGCCACGTCCGTGCCCCGCGGGTTGAACGGCGCCAGCCGGTGGGATTCGACGAACAGCGGCTCTTCCAGGTACGGCTCGCACGCGCGCAGCGCAGCATTGAACCGTTCGACGTGACCGATCATGACGAGCACATCGGCCGCATCCGCGGCCGCATTGATCCGGTCGGCAGCCTCGAGTGTAGGCGCGATCGGCTTCTCGACGAGGATGTGCACGCCGCGCTCGATTGCGGCGGCGGCCACAGTCTCATGCGCGACGGTCGGCACGGCAATCACCACGGCATCGACTTCATCGAGCAGGGACTCGGCGGACCTGTGAGCCGTCACAGCCAGCTTCGTGGACACCTCGCTCATGCGCGCCGCGTTCGCGTCGTGCACGCCGCTCATCGCGATCCCCGGCATCGTGCTCAGTATCCGTGCGTGGTGAAAGCCGAGGCTGCCGACACCGACCACACCGAGCCGCAGCATCAGAGCGTCACCCCGCGTTCGCTGCGTTCGATGAAACCGAGCAGCGTGTCGACGTGAGTTGCACTGTCGAGCTCCAGCCGCGCCTGGCCTAGCGCCTCGCGCAAATTCCGCTTCGACTGGAACAGCAGCCGGTACGCGCGCCGGAGCTCCGCGCGCTCCTGGTCCGTGAAGCCCCGTCGCTGAAGGCCGACCGTGTTCAGGCCGAAGAGACGCAGCGGATCACCCGCCGCCTTCACGAACGGCGGCACGTCCTTGCGCACGGCCGAAGAGCCGCCGACGAACGCGTGCGCACCGATCTGCACGAACTGGTGGATGGCGGTGACGCCGCCGACGATCACCCACTCCCCAATGTCGCAGTGGCCGCCCATGTTGACGGAGTTGGCTATCACGACGTGGTCGCCGATGATGCAGTCGTGCGCGACATGCGCATACGCCATGATCAGGCAGTCGCTCCCGACCTCCGTCCGCCCCCGAGCCGCCGTGCCGCGGTTCAGCGTTACGCACTCCCGCACGACCGTCCTGTCGCCGACGATCAGCAGCGCCGCTTCACCGGTATACTTGAGGTCCTGCGGGTCGCCGCCGAGCACTGCGCCCGGATGCACGCGGCAGTCGCGGCCGATGTGGGTATCGCGTTCGACGACGACGTGGGGGCCGATACGCGTGCCATCGCCGATCACGACGTTCGGACCTATCACGGCGAACGGGCCGATATCGACACCGGCCCCGAGCTCGACGCTCTCGTCGATGACGGCGGTCGAATGGATGCGCGGTGCGTCTGTGACGTTGTTCATCGCTCAGCGATCCATTATGGCGGCCGTGAACTCCGCTTCGGAAGCGATCTGACCGTCGACATAGCCGATTCCGCGCATGCGGCAGACCTGCCGCCGCACCTGCAGCATCTCGACCTCGAAGCGGATCTGGTCGCCCGGTGTAACCGGACGCCGCCACTTCACGCCGTCCATCGACATGAAGTAGACGACCTTGTCTTCGATGTTCTCGATGGTATCCATGATCAGCAGACCGCCGACCTGTGCCATCGCCTCGATGATCAGCACGCCCGGCATGATGGGGTGCCCGGGATAATGGCCCTGAAAGAACGGCTCGTTGATCGTCACGTTCTTGATCCCGACGATCCGTTTACCCGCCTCGAAATCGATGATGCGATCGACCAGCAGCATCGGATAGCGATGCGGAAGGTGCTGCATGATCTTGTTGATGTCCACGATCGGCGCGCCATTCGCGCTCTTGGAAGCCGCCTGTACGATCGCACGCGCGAGCGCGACATTGCCGGCGTGGCTCGGACGGTTGGCGATGACCTGCGCACGCAGCCGGCGCCCGATCAGCGCGAGATCGCCGATCACATCACCGGCCTTGTGTCGGACGAACTCGTCCGTCCAGCGCAGCTCTCCCGATGCGACGCCATCCTCATCGAGAATCACCGCGTTCTCGAACGACACACCCTTCACCAGCCCCCGCTCGCGCAGCGCTTCGGCATCCTTCAGGAAACCGAATGTACGTGCGCCCGACAGTTCCGAGGCGAATTCGTCGCACGTGACCTCGTACGCCCCGTATTGACGGCGGATGAGCGGGTGCGAAAACTCGATCGTGGTTGCGACCCGATAAGAGTCGTCGGGAACCGCGACGTACGTCGCGCCGGCCGGCCCCGCTGCACGCACCGCTTCCTTCAGCTCCAGCACGCGCGCGGGCAAGCCCTGCTTCTCCAGACCCGCGTTCCGCAGCACCTCGAAGAAAGGCGCGAAGCTCCCGTCCCCGATGGGCACTTCACCGGCATCGATATCGATGATGAGGTTGTCGATCTCACAGGCGGTGACGGCGGCGAGCAGGTGCTCCACCGTAGCGACGCGCGCTTCACCGACGGCCAGCGTCGTATTGCGATCCGTTGCTGACACGCTCTCGAGTGTCGCGGGCACTTCGGGCTTGCCATCCAGATCGCTCCGGCGGAAACGGATGCCGGTGCCCGCTGCGGCCGGAATGAAGCGCAGCCGCACGGTGTCGCCCGTGTGCAGGCCAACCCCCTCGAAAGAGGCTTCGCTTCCGATCGTCTGCTGTTCGATGCTCATGATTCAGTCGTGTCCTCGCCGGGCACCGCCCGTTCCAGTGCACGCAGGCGCTTCATCAGGTCCGGCAGCCGGAACAGACCGGCCTGCGCCCGCAGCGATTCCCTGTGCGGCCGCGCCGGGTATCCACTCACCGTCTCACCTGCCGGGACGTCGCCGAACACTCCCGCCTGGGCCGCGATCGTCGCGCCATCCCCGATGGTGATATGGCCGTTGATCCCGGCCTGTCCGCCGAACGTCACATACTTTCCGGCCCGGGTGCTGCCCGCAATACCGACCTGCGCCACGACGATGCAGTGCTCGCCCAGCTGCACGTTGTGGCCGATGTGCACGAGGTTGTCGATCTTGCACCCATCGCCGATCACCGTGCTGCCGATGGAGCCGCGGTCAATGCAGCAGTTCGCGCCGATCTCCACCTCCGCGCCGATATTGCAGCGACCCACCTGCGGGACCTTCCGGTGCCGCCCGCCCTGGTGACTGTAACCGAAGCCGTCCACACCCGCCCGGACGCCCGAGTGCAGGATGCTGCGCGCACCGACCGAGACCCCGTCGTACAGCGTTACGTGCGCGTGAAGGTACGCGTCCGCGCCGATCCGGCAAAGCCGCCCGATCGCGACGTGTGGTCCAATCACGGCACCGTCACCGATACGGCTTCCTTCCCCCACCACCGCGTGCGGGCCGATGCTCACGTTCTCGCCGATGGAGACGCCCGCCTCGATGACAGCCGTGTGATGCACCCCCGCGCGGGGGCGCTGCTCCGGATAGAGGAGCGGAAGCAGGATCACGAGGGCGGCATGGACGTCGCCCACGACGATCCGCGGCAGTCCGTCGCGGACCCGGTCCACGAGTTCGTCGCTTACCAGGATGGCGCCGGCCGACGTGGCATTCGCCTCGGCAGCGTAGCGGGGTGAGCTGAGCAGTGTGAGATCGGTGGGTGCGGCGTGGTCGAGGGGGGCGGCACCCGTCAGTTCCGGGTCCGATCCCCCCTCGAGCCGGCCGTCTACGGCCTGTGCAATGGCGGAGGCTTTCACCGCGCGTCGCGGTGTCGCGCGGCTGCTTACTGGCCGGTTGCGGCCGGTCCTGCCGCCTTCATCTTCTCGATCACGTTCGCCGTGATATCGAGTGCGGGATCCGCGGACACGATCGCTTCCGACACGACGTCGAAGATAATCGCGTATCCTTCAGCCTGACGGACTTCGCTGATCGCCTGCTCGACGCGCTGCATGATGGGCTCCATCACCTGCTGCTGCCGCTGCGCCGCCTGCTGCTGCAGCTGCTCTGCCCGCTGCTCCCAGCCCGTGCGCTTCGCAATGATCTCCTGCTCGCGCTGCTGCTTGGCGTCAGCCGACATCACCAGCGACTTCTGCTGGTAGTCCGTCATCATCGCCTGCAGCGAGTCCTGCATCGCCTGGAGCTGTCCCTGGAAACCCTGCATCTCGGTCTCCAGTGTCGTGCGCGCCTCCTGCGCACCCGGTGCCTCCTGGAGCACGCGGCGCGTGTCGATATAGCCTATCTTCGTCGCCGCCTGAGCGGACAGCGGTGCCGACACGGCAAGCAGGCCGGCCAGCGTCATCACGGTCGCAAACAGCTTTCGCATTTTCGAACCTTCTTCTCGTGTTGCGGGCTTGTTCGCCCCGGTTAGAATCCCTGACCGAACTTGAAATGGAGCTGCCAGCCTGGCTCGTCCTTGTCGAATCCGTAGGCGTAGTCGAGGCCGAGCGGGCCGAACGGTGTGACGATCGTCGCGCCGATACCTGCACCCCGCAGCAGCCGCGTCGGATCCACTTCCGACGGATTTCGCCATACGTTACCAGCGTCATAGAAGACGCCCAGCGAAATGTTATCGGTGAAGCGGACGGCGTACTCCGCCGACAGCCTCAGGTACGCATCGCCGAAGCGCTGGTCCAGCGCGACGCCTTCCGCACCCGTCGGGATATACCCCGAGGGAGTGATGGTCGTTTCCTCATAGCCGCGCAGCGGCCGGCCGAACTGCACGCCACCCATCCAGAACCGGTCGAACGGGAAGCGGCTGGCATCACCGAACAGCGCACCCGCGTCCGCCTGGAGCCCCAGCGTGAACCGGATCGGCCGCGCGCCCGGCGCGGAACCGCCAAGGGTGCCCACCGGCACGTACCACGCGCCCGTGAAGCTGTACTTCTGGAAATCACCGTCGCCGCCGAAGATCCCGCCGCTGAGCGATGCCTCCACCGACTG
>DATABQ010000606.1:0-9004 GCA_036259495.1 Longimicrobiales bacterium
TGTTTCCCGAAGGACGTGAAGGCGCTGATCCGCACGCTGGGCGATCGCGGACTGGACAGCGGCATCCTCGATGCCGTCGAGCGCGTCAATGAAGGACAGAAGCAGGCGCTCCTGAACATGATCGATGAGGCGTTCCCCGACGGCGTGCGGGGGCGGCGCTTCGGCGTGTGGGGCCTCAGCTTCAAGCCGGAGACGGACGACATGCGCGAGGCGCCTTCGATCGTGGTGATCGAGGGGCTCCTCGAGCGCGGCGCCGAAGTGGCGGCGCACGACCCGGAGGCGATCGAAGTGGCGCAGCGCTGGTTCGGTGACCGCATCCGTTTCGCGGAGAACAACTACGATGCGCTGAACGATGCGGACGCGCTCGTGATCATCACGGAATGGAAGCAGTATCGCCAGCCGGACTTCGAGAGGATTCGGAAGCTGCTCCGTCAGCCGGTCATCTTCGATGGTCGCAACCTGTTCAACCCCGGGCGGATGCACGAGCTCGGGTTCGATTACGCCAGCATCGGGCGGCCGCGCGTGAAGGCTGCGCCCCGGGTCGCCGCGCGCTGAGGTGACTGCGATCCGCAGACCCTCGACCTTCATGCCGCCGCGCCGTCCGTGGCGCCCGGCACGCGTGCGGCGGTAGTTTTGGGCATGCAGCCGCAGCACACCCAGCTCAAGCAGCAGGGCCGGCACGCGTTCGAGCGAAAGGATTACACCGCCGCTCTGGAGCTTTTCCGGGAGATCCTCAACGATCATCCGGAGTATGCGGACATCCGCCATTTCGCCGGGCTCTGCCTCGTATTCATGGGTCGACCCGAGGAGGCGCTGGAGGAGCTCGAGGCGGCGCTCGCGGTGAATCCCGGGTACGTCGAGGCGAACATCAACCGCGCTCTCGTCCTCCAGGAGCTCGGCCGCTACGAAGAGGCCCGTACCGCCTTCGAGCAGGCGAGCGAGCACGAACAGCAGAACCACGGACGATTTCCTGCCGCAGCTACCGCCCGCCTGGCAAATGCCCACGCGGGCGTGGGCGACCTGTACATGGAGACCGGAGCGCCCGGTGAGGCTGCGGCGCAGTACTACATGGCGCTGGAGCTGCGGCCGAAGTTCCACGACATCCGCAACAAGTACGCGACGGCGCTGCTGGGCATGGGTCGCCTGGATGAGGCCGTGCAGCAGCTGGGCCGCGTGCTGGAGGGCAACCCCCACTTCATTGCCGCGCGTCTGAATCTCGGGCTCGCCCTCTATCGGCAGGGTAGTGTCGAGGAAGCCGCGGCGGAGTGGGAGACCTGCCGCGGTCAGCAGCCGGCACATCCGCAGGTGCGCGCCTATCTGGCGCTGCTGGAGCGTGTGAGGTCGGGGGGTATTGATGAACAGGTATGAATCAGATGCCGCGCGCGGCACGGCACGCATCCGGATCGGCGTCGCAGTCACGCTGGCGGCCGCGCTCGTCGCCGGTTGCAATGAGCCGGAGCCGGCCACCGCCAGGGGGGACCGGTTGTTCGCCGACTCCAACTACGCCGGTGCGCTGGCGGAGTACCGCCTGGCTTACGAGCTCCGGAAGGGCACGGAGGAGCTCGCCCGCGTGGCGCATACGTTCGCAATCACCGGCGACTTCGAGCGGGCGCGGGAAAGCTATGACATTCTGCTCCAGCGGGCGCCGGAGTATACCGATCAGGCCATATACGATTACCTGGACCTGGCCAGTCGCGCGCAGGCGCGCTCCGACCGGTTCGGCATGGCGGGCGCCGTGGAAGCAGCGCTGGCCCTCCGCCCGGGCCTGCCCGTGGGCGACATGGCCGCCCCACTCGCCCGCTACTATGCCCGGGCGGGGGACGTCGACGGTGCGCGTACGTTCTACGAGCGCGCCCTAGGCGCGGCGCCGCCCGATTCGGTGCCCGGCCTGCTGTTCGATTTCGCGCAGTTCCAGGAGTCGCAGGGAAACTGCGCGGAAGCGATCGAGCTCTTCAGTGCGTTCCGCGCGCGCCGACCCCGCGGCGAGCAGTCGGACCAGGCCCGCTGGAACATCGGCAACTGCTCGTTCGCACTGGCGCGTCAGGCGCGCGAGAATGCGGAGCCGGAGAAGGCGCTGGAGCATCTGGACGTGACGCTCGAGCTGGGCGTGCCGCAGAACCTCATGGACCAGGCGTGGTTCGAGCGAGGCGAGGCATTGCTCGAGCTCGGCCGCCGAGACGAGGCCATGCAGGCGTACATACGCGTGCTGGAGAATGCACGGACCACGGGGGGTGCGCTCGTCGAGCGTGCACGTCAGCGGATCGACCAGCTTCGCTTCGGCACGGATTCGTCCCCGACAGACATGGAGTCGCGCCGGCCGGGTGGCGAGATTCGGAATCACAATTAACGAAACATGGTCGGTCCGGCGCGGGTAGTCAGCACGCGGACCGACTCTCATGAAAGCGATATGCGACTCAAAACGATACTCCTCATCATCCCGCTTCTGGCCGTGGGGATGACTGCCTGCGCCTCGCGCGGCCCCACACTCGAGGCCATGGACCAGGAGGCGCTCTTCCAGTATGGCATGGAGCGGCTGAGGGACGAGGACTGGTCCGGTGCGATCGCTGCCTTCGAGCGTTTCACGTTCACGTTCCCCGACAATCCGCGTGTAGCGGAGGCGCGCTTCCGGATGGGCGAGGCGTACGCAGGTCGGGGCGAGTACGTGACCGCGGCCATGGAGCTGAACCGCCTCGCCAGCGATTTTCCGGCAGGCCCCTGGGCCGACGATGCGCGCTTCGCAGTGTGCAACGCCTACTACGAGCTGTCGCCGGCACCGCCGCGCGATCAGCAGTATACGGCCACTGCCATCGATCACTGCCGCTCGCTCACGCTCTATTATCCGGAGAGCGAATATGTGCCGCGAGCGCAGGAGGTGATGCAGGAGCTCGTCAACAAGCTCGCGCAGAAGGACTTCGAGACAGCCGAGTACTACTTCCGCCGGCGCGCTTATCACTCGGCGAACATCTACTACGAGGGCGTGGCAGCGGACTACCCGGAAACGCCATGGGCGCCGCGTGCGCTGCTGCGACTCCACGAGTCCTACACGATTCTCGGTTATGAGGAGGAAGCGCAGGAAGTCCGCGAAAGGCTCCTGCGCGACTTCCCTTCGTCACCCGAGGCGCAGCAGATCGACGGCAGCGGGATCACGGCTGATTCGCGGCCGTGACCGGCCGGCCGCAGGCAATGAATGTCGGCATCTTCGGCGGGACGTTCGACCCGCCGCACGCCGGCCATCTGATCGTGGCGCAGGATGCGGCGCTGGCCCTCGGGCTGGACCGCATCCTCTTCGTTCCGGCCGCCCGTCCGCCGCACAAGCGGGATGCCGCGGTGTCGGATGCGAAGACGCGGGCCGCGATGCTCGAGCTGGCGGTCCACGGCGACGACCGCTTCGGCATCGACACACTGGAGCTCGATCGGCCCGGGGCCTCGTACACCGTCGACACGGTGCGTGAGCTCGCCGGGCGCGATACGAACATCCGGTGGACACTGCTCATAGGCGCGGATCAGTACAGCGAGTTCGACACGTGGCGCGAGCCGGACGCGATCCGGCGTCTCGCACGGGTGGCGGTGCTGATGCGACACGGCGGCCATGGCAGTGAGCTGAGCGAGGGCGACGTTGCGCTCGACGTCACGAGGATCGACATCTCGGCCACCATCGTCCGGGAGAGGGTCGCGGCGGGGCTCCCGATCCGCTACCTCGTGCCGCGCGCGGTCGAAGAGTTCATATTCGAGCGGAAGCTGTATCTCCGAAACGGCACTCCGGTGACGGGGTAGTACCCCGGATCACCCTGAGCGAGGAATAGACACGGTTACATGATCAAGACGCTGCTGGGCAAGGTATTCGGTGATCGGCACGAGCGTGAGGCCCGGAAGCTCGAGCCGCTCGTCGACGAGATCAACGCTGTCGCGGACGATCTGCAGTCGCTGAGCGAGGATGAGCTGCGCGCGCAGACTGAGAAGTTCCGCGGCATCATCCGCGAACGGACTGCCGAGCTGGAGGCGCGGATCTCCGAGCTGCGGGACCAGAAGCGTCACGCGGAGGACCCGGCTGAACGCGAGAGCATCGGCGTCGATCTGCGTGAAGCCGAGGACGCGCTCAAGGAAGAGCTGGAGAACACGCTCGACGACCTGCTGCCCGAGGCATTTGCGACGGTGAAGGAGGCCTGCCGCAGGCTCGTCGGAACCGATATCACCGTCACGAATCAGACGCTGACGTGGGACATGGTCCCCTACGATGTTCAGCTGATCGGCGGCATCGCGCTGCACCGCGGGAAGGTCGCGGAGATGGCGACCGGCGAAGGCAAGACGCTCGTTGCGACCATGCCGATCTACCTGAATGCGCTCACCGGCCGCGGCGTCCACCTCGTCACGGTCAACACGTATCTCGCGCAGCGCGACAGCGAATGGATGGGCACGGTCTACAAGTACCTCGGCCTGACCGTCGACTGTATCGATCTGTACGAGCCGGGCACGCCCGAGCGCAGACAGGCATACAACGCAGACATCTCGTACGGCACGAACAACGAGTTCGGCTTCGACTACCTGCGCGACAACATGGTGCACGAGCTGTCGCAGCGGGTCCAGCGGCAGCACGCGTACGCGATCATCGACGAGGTGGACTCCATCCTCATCGACGAGGCCCGCACGCCGCTCATCATCAGCGGACCCGTCGGTCAGGAGCAGTCCGTCGAATACAAGCTGCACAACCCGTCGGTCGCGTCCCTGTTCCGCAAGCAGTCGCGAATGATCAACGAGCTCGTTGCGGACGCGGAGAAGGCGCTCGAGGACGACGAGTACAGTGCGGGCGAGAAGCTGCTCGCTGCGAAGCGGGGCTCACCGCGACACAAGCGCCTGCTCAAGCTGTTCGCCGACAATCCGAGCCTGCAGAAGCTGGTAACGCAGGTCGAGGCGGACTACATGCGCGAGAAGCGGCTCCATGATGTCGACGAGATGCTGCTGTACGCGATGGACGAGAAGGGCCATTCGATCCATCTGTCGGAGCGCGGCCTCGACGAGCTCTCGCCCGGCGATGCCGAGGCGTTCGTCGTGCCGGACCTGTCGGAGGCGATCGGCTCGATCGAGCGGGACACCGAGATGTCCATTGACGAGAAGCGCGAGAAGATCCAGACGCTGGAGCAGGAGTATGCCGACAAGAGCCAGCGCATCCATGCGATCCATCAGCTGTTGAAGGCATACACGCTCTACAACCGCGACGAGCAGTACATCCTGGAGGATGGCCAGGTCATCATCGTCGATGAGTTCACGGGCCGGAAGATGGCGGGCCGGCGCTGGTCGGACGGATTGCATCAGGCGGTGGAGGCGAAGGAGAACGTGTCCGTACGCGGCGAGACGCAGACGCTCGCGACGGTCACGATCCAGAATTACTTCCGCATGTATGACAAGCTCGCGGGCATGACCGGTACGGCCGAGACCGAGGAAGGCGAGTTCCACTCGATCTACGGTCTCGAGGTGATGGTCATCCCGACGAACCGCCCGATCGTGCGCGACGACCGCCAGGACCTCGTGTATCGCACGAAGCGCGAGAAGTACAACGCGATCATGGACGAGATCGAGCGCCTGCACAAAATGCAGCTGCCGGTGCTCGTCGGTACGGTGTCGGTCGATGTGTCAGAGACGGTGAGCCGCATGCTGAAGCGCCGCGGCATTCCCCACAACGTCCTGAATGCGAAGTATCACCAGCGCGAGGCGGAGATCATCGCAGAGGCCGGCCGGCCTGGTGGTGTGACGATCGCCACGAACATGGCGGGCCGCGGAACCGACATCAAGCTGGGCAAGGGTGTAACCGACCCGCGCACGATCGGGTGGCTGCGCGAGCACGGCATCGATCCGAACGATGTCGCGAACGTGCCGGACCCGACACGCGCAGTCGATCTGTCGAAGCAGCCGGACGACTTCGAGGTCGAGGACGGCGGCCTGCACATCATCGGCTCGGAGCGCCACGAGTCGCGGCGAATCGACAGGCAGCTGCGCGGCCGCGCGGGCCGTCAGGGCGACCCGGGTGCGACGCAATTCTTCCTGTCGCTCGAGGACGACCTCATGCGGCTGTTCAACTCCGATCGCATCGCGGGTGTGATGGAGCGGTTCGGCGCAGAGGAGGGCGAGGTCATCACCCACGCACTCGTCACCCGCTCGATCGGCAGTGCGCAGGGTCGCGTCGAGATGCAGAACTTCGAGGCACGCAAGCGGCTCCTCGAGTACGATGACGTGATGAACAATCAGCGCGAGGTCATTTACGATCTGCGCCTCTTCGCACTGGAGGGCGGCGAAGACCTCAAGGGTGAGGTCTGGGAGATGATCGACCAGGCGCTCCGCGACACGGTCGCGGAGTACGCGACCGAGGGCGATCACCCGGAGGACTGGGACCTGTTCGCGCTCCGGCAGCGCCTCGTGCTCGACTACTTCCTCGTCGTCGAGGAGCTGCCCGCGCAGGAGGGCGAGGAACACGAGTTCGACGATACCGAAGCGATCGAGGAGCTCGTCGTCGAGGCAGCGCGTGTCGGATTCGATCGGAAGCTGGAGAGCTGGGGTGAGCACCGCGAGCGGATCCTCGCCTGGGTGATGCTCGGCGTGATCGATGAGAAGTGGCGCGACCACCTCTACGACCTCGACCACCTGAAGGCATCGATCGGCTTCCGTGGGTGGGGCCAGAAGGACCCGCTCATCGAGTACAAGCAGGAGGCGTACTCGATGTTCGTCGACCTGATGAAGGACCTGCGAAAGTCGGTATCCACGCTGTCGTTCCGGGCGCAGCTCGCGGTTCCACAGCCGCGTCCGCAGCCGCCGCGCCGGCTCACGCTCACCGGGCCGAGCGAGACCCCGGACACGCGGCCGTCCACAGCGCTCCCGCCACCGGAGCCGCAGCAGGATGATGCGATCTCGGCGGCCATGACGGGCGCACGCCGTGTGAGCCCGCAGCAGCCGAAGACGCCTGCTCGCCAGCAGGTGACGACGAACCGTCCGCCCGAGGGTCCGGCGGCGGCGGCCCAGCCGGCGTCTTCCGAGAAGACGGTCGGGCGCAACGATCCATGCCCGTGCGGATCGGGCAGGAAGTACAAGAAGTGCCACGGCGTGGGCAGCGTCTGAGCGATCTACTACCACAGCGCGGGCAGGACCGATGGCCGGCTACGCAATCAGGGAGTGGCCCGTGCTGGAGCGGCCGCGGGAGCGTCTGCTCGCCGAAGGGGCGGGTGCGCTGGCCTCCCGGGAGCTGCTCGCCATCCTGATCGGCAGCGGCCGCGAAGGCGCCTCGGCCATTGAGGTTGCCGGTCTGCTGCTCAGGAGCGCGGACGGATCGCTGCGCCGCCTCGCCTCCTCATCACCCGCCGAGCTCGCAGCCGTGCAGGGGATTGGCCCCGCCGTTGCAGCGCGGATCAGCTCGGCCCTCGAGCTGGGGCGCCGGCTGGCCCGCGAAGGTCCACTGGAAAGGACGCGTATCCGCGGGCCGCGTGATGTGTATGACCTCTGTGCACCCGCGATGCGGGACCTCTCCCAGGAGGAGTTCCGCGTGCTGCTGCTGAATACGCAGCATGCCGTGGTGCGCGAGATCGTCGTCACGCGAGGCACTCTGGATGCATCCATCGTACATCCGCGCGAGGTTTTCCGCGCAGCGATCACTGAGAGCGCCGCAGCAATGATCCTCGTGCACAATCATCCGTCCGGCGACCCGACACCGTCGACGGAAGATCGTGATGTGACGCGGCAGCTCGCGGAAGCCGGCAGGCTGGTCGGAATCCCCGTGCTCGATCACGTGGTCGTCGGCGACGGCCGCTATGTCTCATTCGTTGAAGCGGGACTCGGACTCCCACTCTGATATGGCAACGACTGCGCCCACACTGAACCGGAACGAAGCGCTCGACGTGCTCCCGCCGCGCCTGCGGGAGTCGGTGGAGTCCTATGCCGAACGGCTGGACCTCGACCTGATCGCGCGCGCATACCGGTTCAGCGACAAGGCGCACACGGGGCAGAAGAGGGCGTCCGGCGAGGACTACCTCCAGCACTGCATCGAGGTCGCCAAGATCCTCGGCGATCTGCACCTGGACGGCTTTTCGCTGGCGTCGGCACTGATCCATGACGTGGTCGAGGATACGCCGGTCACGCTGGACGATGTGAAGGCGGAGTTCGGCGCGGAGGTCGCCGCGATCGTCGACGGCGTCACGAAGATCGGTAAGGTCCAGTTCCGCTCGACGACCGAGCAGCAGGTCGAGAACTACCGCAAGCTGCTGCTGTCGATGGCGCAGGACGCGCGCGTGATCACGATCAAGCTCGCCGACCGCCTCCACAACATGCGCACGCTGGAGCATCTCAGGACGGACAAGCGGCGCCGGATCGCGCTCGAGACGCGCGAGATCTACGCACCGCTCGCGCACCGGCTGGGGATGGCGCAGATGCGGTGGGAGCTCGAGGACCTCGCGTTCAAGCACCTGGAGTCCGATGCTTACCGCGAGCTGGCGAAGAAGATCGCGGACCGGCGCAGGGAGCGCGAAGACCAGATCGAGGCGTTGCGTGCGCCGCTGGAGGAAGAGCTGCGCAAGAGCGGTATCCCCTGCGAAGTCTACGGCCGCCCGAAGCACCTGTGGTCGATCCATCGCAAGATGGTGCAGCGCGGCCGGCCGTACGACGAGATCTATGACCTGATGGCCATCCGTGTGGTCACGGATTCCATCGCGAACTGCTACCACGCGCTCGGCGTCATTCACAACAAGTGGACGCCGCTCCAGGAGCGGTTCCACGATTACATCGCGACGCCGAAGTCGAACATGTACCGGTCGCTCCATACGACGATCTTCGGGTCGGGCGGGCGCCTGTACGAGATCCAGATCCGCACCCGCGAGATGCACCGCACGGCGGAGTACGGCATCGCGGCGCACTGGAAGTACAAGGAGGGCCCCCGCGGCGGCGACGACGTGGACGAGACCCTCACCTGGTTTCGCCAGGTGCTGGAGTGGCAGCAGGAGACGAAGGAGCCGGAGGAGTTCATGGAATT
>DATABQ010000607.1:0-8698 GCA_036259495.1 Longimicrobiales bacterium
CCCAGCGCGGAGATGGGCAGGTAGCCCAGCAGCTCCACGCCACTGCAATCGAACGACGCCGCGCGCCCGTCCGTGCACGGCTGAACGCCGCCGGTATGCGCGGGAAACTCCTCCGGGTCGCTCCGCAGGGCAGTCGCCGGCGCCCAGCTGCCGTCGGCGCGACGCTCGGCGGCGAGCGCGGTGCCGGTCCCGACAATGTCGGGGATGCCGATGATGAGAACGCTGTCCGTGGCGGCCAATGCTGCCGCGAACTGCGTGTGTGCGCGATTCGATGGGTTCACGACGCGTCCCGCCGCCGTCCATTCGCCCGTCGTGCTGTCGCGCGTGAATCGGTATGCCGCCCGGCGTCCTGGCGCACCGGCCCACAGCCCGTCTGCCGTCACCGCCAGCGAAGCGCCGAGCCGCGTGCCCCGACCGCCGTCTGACGCCTCGAGCCGCGCAGACTCGACCCAACCGTCGGACACCGGATCGAAACGGAACACGAACACTCCCCCGCTCTGCCTGTCGTGACCTGGTGCGCCGAGCGCGATCGCGTCCTCGACAAGCGCGACGCTGCTGCCGAGCGCACTACCTGCCTGCGCTGAATCTGCGGTGATGTGTGCGCGCCGGAGCCAGGCGCCGTCCTCGCGCTCGAACACGTACGCCCCGCCGCGCCCGTCTGCCGTGCCCGGAGCGCCGACCACGATCCGATCCGCACCCACGGCGAGCGCGGCTCCGAACCGATCAGCGGCGCCCACGCTGTCTACGGTGAAGGTCGCTTCCTGGTGCCATTCCACCCCGTTGCGGCGGAATACCTGAACGGCGAACCTGCCGGGCGCCGCCACAGCCGCGACATCGCCGTGCACCGCGACCGCAGCCCCGGCGCTGTCACCGGCAGACCCGGCGGGGTCGACGAGCCTGCCCGTGTGGAGCCACGTTCCGTTCTGGCGCTGGAACGCGTGCGCGGCGCCCGCGCCTTCCGCTTCGGCGGGGTATCCCACAATCACCACGTCACCGGCCGCTGCGATCGAGCGGGCGAACAGGTCGCCCGGCCGGCTCGCCGGCGCCCTCAGCGTCCCCGCCTCACGCCACATGCCGTCTTCCCCGCGCGCATAGGCGTAGACCGTGCCTGCCCGTGCAACGTTCAACGGCTCAGCGACATACAGCACATCGCCCGCAGCGGCGACCGCAGAGCCATACCCGCCCTGCGCCGACACGGGCGCTGCCGCGGCCATCATCAGAATCGCTGTCGCGAGCTTACGCATCTGCCGCCTGCCTGGATGTGGAGGAACCGGAGTGACTGTCCTGCGCGATCAATGAGCCTGTTGCCGCCCGGGGGGAGCGGCTCCGCATCATACGGAACGCAGCGCGGACAGTCCAGTGTCACGACTGCCGGGACGGGCGTGCAACCTGCATCGGCCGCCGGACACGAGCCGCCGGACATGGAGGAGGATCACGCATGGCCACACACGAGCACGCCGGCGAACGGGCGCCGCAGACATCGCTGACGAACATTGCCGACCTCGTTACGCGATACTTCGTGCACGAGCCGGATCCCGACGCAGCCACGCAGCGGATCGCCTTCGGGACATCCGGTCACCGCGGATCGTCGATGACGGACAGCTTCAATGAAGGGCACATCATTGCGATCTGCGCTGCGCTCGTCGAGCACAGACGCAGCGCCGGTGTCGCCGGCCCACTCTTCATCGGGCGTGACACGCACGCGCTCTCGGAGCCCGCTTACGCCACCGCGATCGAAGTGCTGGCCGCGCATGACGTAGAGCTGGTCATCGACTCGGGATCGCGCTACACGCCCACACCCGTGATCTCGCACGCGATCCTGGCGCACAACCGAAGCGGCGCGGCGGGTCGCGGCGCCGAGGTGGCTGACGGCATCGTCATCACACCGTCGCACAATCCGCCAGCGGACGGCGGCTTCAAGTACAACCCGCCGACCGGCGGCCCTGCAGATACGCAGATCACCGCAGCCGTGCAGCAGCGCGCGAACGAGCTGCTCGAGGCAGGCGTCGCGGGCATTCCGCGCATGCCGCTGCGCCGTGCACTCGACGCAGCCGGTACCAGGCACCTGGACATAGGGGAGGCCTACATCCGCGAACTGGCTGCCGTGCTCGACCTGAAGGCGATCAGGAGTGCCGGGATCCGCATCGGCGCTGATCCCATGGGTGGCTCGGCCGTAGACCTATGGGAGCGGATCGCGAATGTGTACGGCATCGACATCACGGTCGTGAACCCGGTCGTGGATCCGTCGTTCGCGTTCATGCCGCTCGACCGCGACGGCCGCATCCGCATGGACTGCTCATCACCGCACGCGATGTCGGGGCTCATCGCATTGAAGGACCGGTACGACGTCGCGTTCGGCAACGATCCGGACGCCGACCGGCACGGCATCGTCTCACCATCGGCAGGATTGCTGAACCCGAACCACTTCCTGGCTGTCGCCATATGGTATCTGTTTCAGAACCGCGACGGCTGGAGCCCTGATGCGGCGATCGGCAAGACGCTCGTGTCCAGCTCGATCATCGATCGTGTGGCGAACGACCTGCGCCGGCCTCTGGTCGAGGTGCCGGTCGGCTTCAAATGGTTCGTCGATGGCCTGCTCACCGGCGCGCTCGCATTCGGGGGCGAGGAGAGCGCCGGAGCCTCGTTCGTAAGGCGCGATGGCAGCGTGTGGACGACCGACAAGGATGGCATCCTGCTTTCCCTGCTCGCCGCAGAGATCACAGCGCGCATGGAGCGCGATCCCGGCGAGATCCATCACGAGATCGAAGAGAGGTTCGGCGCGCCCGTCTACGAGCGGATCGATGCGCCTGCTACGCCGGAGCAGAAGAAGGCGCTGCTCGCGCTGTCGCCGGACGACGTGAAGGCGGATACGCTCGCAGGTGAGAAGATCGTTGCGCGGCTCACGCGCGCGCCCGGCAATGACGCACCGATTGGCGGGCTCAAGGTGGTGACGGAGAACGGCTGGTTCGCGGCGCGACCTTCCGGGACCGAAGACGTCTACAAGATCTACGCGGAAAGTTTTCTGGGGATGGAGCACCTGCGCCGGATTCAGGAGGAGGCCCGGGCGATCGTCGGCTGAGCTGCGCTGTCGGACGCGGCACCCACCCTGCAGGATGGCTCACACTGAAATGGTCATGCCCCCGTGCAGGGCCTGGCGATGTCATTACGCGGGACTCGTCAATGCCCGAGTGAGCCATCCTGCAGGGTGGGTGCCGCGTCCGACGAGCTACTGCGCGGCGCCCCAATGTAGTATAGTGCGACGTTCACGACCGGATGGCTTCCTCGCCCCACCCACCTCTTCGCACGCAGATCATGCACAGACGCGTCTTCCTCAGACACACTGCCGGCTTCGGCGGCGCCGCCCTCGCCGGACTGCACCTGAGCACGATCGGCGCAGCCGCGGTGACCGATTCCCGGTCGCTGCCCGCACGCCGCACAGGCAACGCGGGTGCGCGTGCCGACCTCGTGCTCCGGCGCGCCCTCATCTACGACGGCTCCGGCAGTGCGCCCGTACGCGGAGACGTCGCCGTGACAGGCGGCCGGATCGTGGAGATAGCCTCGCAGGTGGGCGCTGCCGGTGATCGAGAGCTCGACCTCGACGGGCTGGCGCTGGCCCCCGGGTTCATCGATATCCACTCGCACACGGACATGGAGCTGCTGACCGATCCGCGTGCGGACAGCAAGGTGCGCCAGGGCGTCACCACCGAGGTCACCGGGCAGGATGGCGGCTCCGTGGGCTGGAGCGAGGAGGGATTTCAGGAGGCGCGCGAACGGTACGCCGAGCGAGGCGTTGCTCTCGACTTCCGCGATGTGCCCGGGTTCCTCCGCTACATCGATGCGCGCGGCGCGGCTTTGAACGTTGCGAGCATGATCGGGGCCGGTCATGTGCGCGGACTGGTCATCGGCAACACCGACAGGCCCGCCACGGAAGCGGAAATCGCTCGCCTGGTAGCGATGGTCCGCGAGGCGATCGACGGCGGCGCGTGCGGCGTGTCGAGCGGGCTGGAATACACACCCGGCGCGTTCGCCGACGTCGCGGAGCTGCAGGCGCTGGCCGCTCCGCTCCGGGGCACCGGTCTGCCGTTCTCGAGTCACATGCGCAACGAGGATGACCGGCTGCTCGGCGCGATGGAAGAGGTGATCGGCGTCGGTCACCGCGAAGACGTTGCCGTCCACATCTCGCATCTGAAGGCCCAGGGCGAGCGGAACTGGTGGAAAACCGATTCCGCGCTCCGCCTGATGGAGGACGCGCGCGGTGCAGGCGTTGATGTGGACTTCGACGTCTACCCGTACGAAGCGTATGCGACCGGGCTGTCGAATCTGTTCCCCGTATGGGCACGCGAAGGCGGCACCGACGAGTTCATCGCCCGTCTCCGCGACACGGCGACCGCGCCGGGCATCGAGCGCGCGGTGCGTGACAAGATCGCGATGCTCGGCTCGTGGGACTCCGTGCAGATGTCGTCCGCGTCGTCACCCGAGTACGCATGGGTCGCCGGCGGCCGGATCGGCACGCTCGCTGAGCAGCGGGGTGTCGAGCCGTACGCGCTGCTGCTCGACATCATCATCGGCGATCGTGCGCGCACCAGGATGGTCGGCTTCGGCATGAGTGAGGAGAACATTGCAAGGAAGCTCGCGCATCCGCTCGCGATGGTATGCTCCGATGGCGGTGCGGTCGCGTTCGGCGAGGGTGTGCCGCATCCGCGGAACTACGGCACGTTCCCCCGCGTTCTCGGGCACTACGTCCGCGAGCTGAAAGCGCTCCCGCTCGAGGAGGCGATCCGGAAGATGACGCGTGCGCCGGCCGACCGGCTTCGCTTCAATGATCGCGGCCGCATCGAGGTGGACGCCGTCGCAGACCTCGTGGCGTTTGATCCTGCCACCGTCGCCGATCGTGCGACGTTCGCGGAGCCGCACCAGTATCCTGTCGGCATCCCTCATGTGATCGTCGGCGGTACCCTCGTCATCGAGAACGAGCGACACACGGAGGCACGGCCGGGGCGCGCAGTGCGGCCGGGCTGACAACCGTAACCGGTAGCACGAGCATGCCGATCACATCCACAGAGCTCGATCCATCGCCGCCGGCGACGGAAACGGGTACCGCGATGCGTAGTCGACTCGCCACGACTCCCGAGTGGCTGCTCCGGGTCTCCATCGAATCTCTGCTCATCGTGCTCAGCATCCTGCTCGCGCTCGCGGTCGACGAGTGGAGGGAGGGCCGCAGCAATGAAGCCCTCGCACGGCAGTCGCTTCAGATCTTCGCCCAGGAGATCGAGCAGAACCTCGCCATGATGAACGACGCCGTTCCCTATCACATGGGGCTTCAGCAGGTCGTCGCGGAAATGGCCGCCGATGCAGACCGGGTGGTGGATGTGCAAAGCATCCTCGAAGGCCTGCAGCCGATCATCCTGCAGAACACCGCATGGGAAACTGCGCTCGCGACCGGGGCGTTCCGGCACATGGACGTGAACACGGTCTCCAAGCTTTCCCGCATGTACAGCATGCAGCAGCGGTTCCGCGATCAGACCACGGTCGGCCGGCCAGAGCTGTTCGCTACGGATGCACCGACAGACGCACAGCAGCTCGAGCAGATGGAGCAGGCGCTGAGATACCTCACGGAGGTAGTGCGCGCAGAACAGGATCTCCGTGCCGTCTATCTGCTCGCACTGGAAGAGATCGATCCGCTCGCCGAGTTCCGCGAAGAGAGCCTGGCGCCTGATAGCGCCGGCTCGTGATCGGGGTTTAAGCTCGCAAGAAGGGGGATAGTCGGGATGGCTGGAGATCAGGGCGATACGTCGTTCGCCTCTCAATGGCCCGGATAGAACCCCACCTTTCCTGCATCTGAGTTGACCCTGATGGCGTCGCTGAGTTGTGCGGCAGATGAACGCTGATGTACGGATCGAACTTCTGGAATGGTCTCGCTGAGTTCCGCTGCTGCCGGAGCGGCTTTCGCAGCATCGTCAACTGAAGAAGTATCCCCACATTCCAGCATTCCCCACTATCCCCCTTCTTACACGCTGTGGATCCCGAGCGCGGCTTCCGGAGCGCGACCTACCGCAGCACGTAACCTGCCTCGGTAGGGAGCTTGCCGTCGATCCGGAGCACCTTCAGCTCGGATGTGACGGCATCGAGCGGCAGGAACGTAATTGCGCCGGGGATCGCGGCGACCAGCTCGCGCGCCATTTCGGAGCTGTAGACGATCTTCGGGCCTGACGCGACATCGGCACGGAACATCTTTCCGATCCAGAACTGCCGGAACTGGTCTTCCGACATCCCGTAAATCCGCTCGAGCACGATCTTCCGCTCGCGTGCGACCGGCGCGCGGACGAGGAGAGTGATACGCGAGTTGTCGCCCCAGAACTGCTGCTGTGCAGTGAAGATCCTGCGGAGATCATCGAATGTGACGTTGTCCACACGCGAGTCGGGGTGCACCACGATCGCCACCGGAAACTCCTGAGCGCTTGCCGTGGATGACCAGGGCGCCTGCATCGTGAGCGCAAGGAACGCGATGGACGCATACGTGCCCGCCCGAGCCCGCCACTGCTGCTTCATGGTCCACATCCGGTTTCTGCACATGAGTCTCAGAAGGCCGCCGCTTCGAACGATGGTACGACGATCGCCGCCTGTACGAAGAAGCTGTTCAGCCACTCACCACCCGAGCGGCGGTCGCGCCGGAACTCGGCCTTCAGCGCCGCGACTGTTTCGAAATCCCATCGCACTCCCGCAATGGTCGCATCGTAGTCGGTGAGGCTCTCGAACACCGGATCCGCATCATCGACGAACAGCCGCTCCAGCCGAGCGTAGGGCTTGAAGCCGGAAAGCACGCCGGGCAGTCGATAGCCACCCTGGACATAGAACCCTTCCGACGTCGAAACCACGGAAGCATCGTCTTCATGGCGCACATGGGCGTACTCGGCAATCAGCTCCGGGGCGCCGGCATCCCAGACTGCATGAACGGAGCCGATCCGCTCATCCGCGGACGCGACCTCCGTCGTGATCCGGTCCGTGTAGAGGCTCCCCCCCACCTGCAGCCCCCGGGCGAAGTCCGGGCGGATGCGTACGCCCCCGACCAGGGCGATCTCATCGTTCACGTCGCCGGCATCACCCGCCCTGCCGATGAGCGCACCGCGGCCGTTACCGGCCCCCGCTTCGTATGAAATGGCAATCCCGGGAGCAGCAAGAGATCCTTCGGCGAGCGCGCCGACGAAATGCACGGGCAGATAGGTTCCGCCGATGCGGATGAGCTCCGGCCTCGCAACCGATGTCTGCAGCCACAGCCCGTGATGATAGGCCGTGTTCCAGTACGAGATCGGCGTGTGGTAACGACCCACCGAGAGCTTGAGAGCGTCCGCGAAGTCATATCGAATGATGGCCCGCTCGACCTCGAATGCGTAGCCGTCCTGACGCGCGGTGGCCGACAGCTCACCGAAGAAGCTCAGCCGTTCCGTCAAAAGGGCGTTGCCGTGCCCGACCAGCTGCCCCATGAGGAACCCCTCGGCGGCATCGCCCTCGGCGGCGGCGAACGTCACGTCCCCGAACAGAAAGCCCGTGAAGCGCGAGTGGGAGGCGTCGGGATGTTGCGCACGCGCGGGTGTGCACACGACCCACACGAGCGTTGCTGCCAGCAGCGCTGCGCGGCGAAGCACCACGTTGCACATCCTGTCAGGAAGGATCGGACGATTTCAACTGAGGACAACGTATACCGGGAGGTCGTGGTTGGCCATGGGATCATCCGTTTCCAGGCCGCCATGCTGACGTAGCACCGCCGGGGTGATAGCATGAGCGATGAACCCTGACCTGTACCCGGAGGATATATGGGACGCGGGAAGATATTCGAAGACGTCACGAAGACCGTCGGCAGCACACCGCTCATTTACCTGAACCGGATGGCTGCTGGTCTGCCCGCACGCATCGCCGTGAAGCACGAGGGATTCAATCCGTTCAACTCGGTGAAGGACCGTATCGGAATCGCGATGATCGAGGACGCCGTCGAGCGCGGCGTGCTGAAGCCGGGCATGACGATCGTTGAGCCGACGAGCGGCAACACCGGCATTGGACTCGCATACGCGGCGGCGGTGCTCGGCTTCCGCTGCATCTTCACGATGCCGGACACGATGACGGTCGAGCGGCGTAACATGCTGCGTGCGCTGGGGGCGCGTGTGGAGCTCACGGAAGGCGCCAAAGGCATCAACGCTGCCATAGAACGTGCACGCCAGATCGCAGCGGAGCTCGGCGACCGCGCCTGGATTCCGCAGCAGTTCGAGAACGCGGCCAATCCCGGGATCCACTACCGCACGACCGGCCCCGAGATCTGGGAGGATACCGAAGGGCGTGTCGACATTTTCGTTTCCGGCATTGGCACGGGCGGCACGATCACGGGTGCCGGGCGTTACCTCCGCGAGAAGAAGCAGTCGATCCACATCGTCGCAGTCGAGCCTGCGGAGAGTCCTGTCCTGTCGGGCGGTCAGCCCTCACCCCACAAGCAGCAGGGTATTGGTACGGGCTTCGTGCCTGAAGTGCTCGACACCGGGATCTACAATGAGGTAATCCGCGCGACCAACGAGGATGCATTCGCTACGACGCGCCGGCTCGCACGGGAAGAGGCAATCTTCGCGGGCATATCCTCCGGCTCCATCACGTGGGCGGCGCTGCAGGTCGCCGCCCGACCGGAAAACGAGGGCAAGCTCATCGTCTCGATCAT
>DATABQ010000608.1:0-4924 GCA_036259495.1 Longimicrobiales bacterium
GCAGCTCAGAGGGATCCGCCGCCGGGCTTGCGGCCGGGTACTCCGTCGGGTGGGCCGCCACGACCCTGATTGCCCTGCCCGCGGACACCGGGCGGCGGACCGCGGCGCGCGGCGGCTTCCGCGGCCTGGGCAGGAAGGCCCATGAGAGCCTCCGGCCCGCGACTCATCGCGGCGGTCACACTGCGCAGCGCGACATCGGAAGCCTGGCCGAGCTGGACGAGCTGCGTGAGCGTGGCGATGGCCACACCGCGCCGCTCGCTCGGAGCGGTTCTCGCCAGAGCACGCAATGCCGCATCGGAGACACCGGACTGGAGAGCATCGGCTGCGACGCCGAGCTCATCGGTGGTCAGGCCGTGCTCCCGCTCAACCAGCGACTGGACCCGCTGGAGGGCGTGGAGCCTGCGTTCGATGGCAGCCGCGATGCGTGACTCGGGGATCCCCTTCGCGCGGCCCTCGGCAATCTTGCTCTCGAGCAGCTCGACCGGCACGCCGGAGCGGCGGGCCTGCTCGATCGAGCGCTGCATCTGTTGCTCCGGCGCCTGCGCCGACGCGCCAAGCGCGCATCCGGCGGTCAGGGCCAGGGCCAGGATCAGATTCTTCATTGGTATGCTCGGCCTCTCCGCGGCCGCATCGCCGCGATGTTCGTTACTCACCAGACGACTCACGCGGCGGCGGCGTCACATCGGCCGACGTCCAGGCCAGATCGGGAGCGAGCCACTCCTGAAGCTGCTCGCGCGCCCGCATGACGCGCATCTTGACCGCACTCGCGCTCGTGCCCAGCACGGCGGCGGTATCGTCGACGGACAGCTGCTCGACGTGACGCAGCACGAAAGCTTCGCGCAACGGCTGCGACAGCCGGGACAGCGCGGCCTCGAGTGCGGTCCGGAGCTCGTACTCATCCGGCCGCGTTTCCAGGGCGCCGCTGGTTTCGGCACGGCGTACCACGGCGTCATCGCTGAGCGACAGATCGCTGCGCCGCTTCTCCTTCAGGTAGTCCAGCGCGCGGTTGCGCACCATCGCGAGCACCCACACGTGGAACCGTTCCGGATCGCGACAGCGGGCAAGATTCACATAGGCGCGGACGAATGCATCCTGCACCACGTCGGCAGCGGCATCGGCATCCGCCACGAACGAGCAGGCGACGCGGAACATCGAGGCCTGATGCCGGCGAACCAGCTCCTGGTAGCAATCACGTTCACCACGGAGCACCGCCGCGATCAGGGACCCGTCGCTCACAGGACCGGCTGCGCCCGCAGCGCTCACGGGACGACCACCAGGACTACGTGCCCGCCCATGTTGTCGCTGATGCGGCCGGGATAGCCTTCCGGGACGAACCACTCGCCCGCCCCGTCCACGAACGAGAAGCGCGTAGCGCCCGGCGTCACCGGTACCGCGAGCTCCCATGCCCCGCCGGCCTGGCTCATGGGGACCAGCGTCCAGTCGCTGAACTCGCCGGCGACGAATACCGGCCCCGGCGTCTCGCGCGTCAGCCGGATCAGCAGCATGCCGTTCCTGACCTCGGGTGCGGCCACGGACGTCGTGCCGGAGCTCCGGCCGAGAGCGATGCTGTACCCGACGTTCCAGGTCGTGCGCGGCGGTGCGAGATAGAGCGGGTCGAGCGCGCTGCGCTGCACCGCCGCCCACACCTGTCCGCGCGCGCCCGCATCGTACGCGGCCCCCAGGCTCCACTCCGACTCGGTGCCGTCGACGAACCACAGACCGGCCGATCCCCATCCATGGAACGCGCCCGATCCAGCGGACAGCTCGACGCCGGCAAAATGGTGCGTATCGCCTTCCGGTACCGTGACTGACTTCAGCCGGGCGGCCGGAGTGAACGGCCCGCTCACATGCATCACCTCGGCGCCGAGCTCATAGATGTGCCGGGTGAGAGTGCCTTCGTCGCGCGTCAGCCCGTAATCGCGCCGGCCGCCGTGCAACTCGACCGACCAGCCGCCCCGAGTAATGCCGACCAGCGGAAGCACGTGAACGGATGCGCCGGCGCCGGTCGCCTGAAACTGCCGGAAGAGGAAGCCATCCGCGGCCAGTGATGCGCCGACCTCGAGCATACCGAAGGTGGTTGTGGGTCGCGCATCCGCCCCGAGCGCGGTCCACGTCGGCGAATCCCCGTTCAGCGGGGCTGCCGCGGAAGCGAAGGCCGAGAATCGCGGAGTCGCCAGGCGCAGGTTTGCGACGACACCGAGCGCGTCAGAGAGAGCGCTCAGCCCACCGTACCGGGTACCTCCCGCATAGACATCGACGGTCCACTGCCGCGCCTGACCATGCACCGGCGAAGCCGCCAGTGCAGCACATGCCGAAAGCGCCAGCACGAGGGACCTGCCGAAGCTCACAGATCGCGGGACGGCGCCAGGACCGTGAGTCTGCTGTTCACGCCGCCGAACCCGTCGGCTACCGTCGGTGCATAGGGATCCGGCACCATCCGTACGCCGTCGACCACAAACACGTAGTCGTGCACGCCAGGCTGAACGGAAAGCACCGTGGTCCAGACGCCGGGCGCCGTCTGCTGGAGCGCATGGGCCGCCTCCCAGTCCGTGAACGAGCCCGCGAGCGCGACATTGCTCGCTGCGTTCGCCTCGAGACGGAACTGGACGTAGATCGGAGTCGGCGACGGAGCCTCGGCCACGAGCGGGGCCACCGCCGGATCGGGCGCCCCACCGGGCCACAGCATGATGAGGGCGAGGACCGCGGCCGCGGCGAGTCCGTAGACGGGCCGGAACCGCAGCCGGAGATCGCGCGGCGCCCAGGCCGCGGCTGCGAGCCGCGCCAGCGCCGGCCGGCGCTCCGCAGGGTGAGGCTCGAGGCCGAGCGCACGGATCCGCTTCATCACCGCGACGTCCATGTCGGCCGGAGCACGCCGGTCGATGCTCGCACGCAGCGTTTCCGCAGCCGCGTCGACGCGGGCGGCCTGCGACCGCTCCTCCGCCGTCAGATCCTCGCGGGCCAGCTCGCCATCGAGCGCCCTGTGTACGCGATCGTTCATGTTTCCGCCCATGCGATGAGTATACCTCCGAGCGACAGACGAGCGAAGCCCCGTCACCGTCACATCCTGGCTGCGACGTCACGTGCCGCCTGTGCCGCGGC
This sequence comes from Longimicrobiales bacterium, assembly GCA_036259495.1. Taxonomy (GTDB): domain Bacteria; phylum Gemmatimonadota; class Gemmatimonadetes; order Longimicrobiales; family RSA9; genus SH-MAG3. The sequence continues at coordinate 3,100 of DATABQ010000608.1, forward strand.
TTCGACTATCGGTTTCGCGGCGAGCGCCCATCCCCTTCACAGCGACCACGCGTCCTCGGTGTGCTGCACCTCCGGTCCGTCGTTCGCCCCGCGGCGGCACCCGGGACCAGCGCGCGCAACGACGTGCACCGCGTCGAACCGGTACTCCTCACCTGCCGTTCCGTGCCGATCGATCCAGCCGCTCGCCGCAATCGCCAGGTCACGGCGCTTCCGCCAGTCGATGCTCTCTAGCGGATGGCCGTGCGTCACGCCGCGGCGCGCCTTCACTTCGACGAACGCGATGGTCCGCCCCCGCCTCGCGATCACGTCTATCTCGCGCCGGCCGAAGCGCCAGTTCCGATGGAGAATGGTCCAGCCGTTGCGTTCGAGGAGCGCCGCAGCCAGATCCTCGGCGTGTGCGCCGAAATCGTTGTGTGCTGCCATGCGGCGAGTATCACCCTGAAAGGCGGGCGGTGGAATGGCGGAACGGGGCAGAATCCTGGAATCGGATGAGGACGTAACGGACCTGCTGCGGCAAGCGAAGCGGATGGCGATCCTCGGGATCAAACCGGAATCGCACTCGTCGGCGCCCGCGCACTATGTGCCCGCCTATCTCCAGCGCGTCGGCTACGAGATCGTGCCGGTCCCCGTCTATTACCCGGACGTCACCGAGATCCTGGGCGAGCCCGTATACCGGAAGCTCGCGGAGGTGCCCGGCGACATCGACCTCGTCGTCGTGTTCCGCCGACCGAAGGACGTCCCGCCCCACGTGGACGACATCATCGCCATGAAGCCGGGCGCCGTGTGGATGCAGCTCGGCATCCGCAACGATGCGGCGGCGGAGCGGCTCGTCGAGGCAGGCATCGACGTCGTACAGGACCGGTGTACGATGGTCGAGCACCGCATGGCATAGGGGGGACGGCGGTGTCCACCCAGCGGGGACGGCGGTGTCCACCCGGCGGGGACGGCGGTATCCACCCGGCGCTCAGACAGTCCTCGTCGCTCGCTTTGCTCGCTCCTGCGGAACTCGCGGCGGGCGGACACCGCCGTCCCAGGCTGAACTGTGCGGAACTCACGGCGAGCGGACACGGCCGTCGCAGGCTGAACTGCGCGGAAATCGCGGCGACGGACGGGCCCTCGCAAGGTTCCTGAATCGGAACGGACGGGGAGGCGCCTCCAGCGAGCGCGGCAGATCTCATATCCTGCGGCGCAACGGAGGGTTGGATAATCCGGCGGGTTCCTGGTACTGGGGCAGGTACAAAAAAGTGCCCCAGGAAGATCACTCGCGACGCTCGCTATACTTACCGCTGCTGCCTGCGGGGCCCTGACGGGTTTCGTAAGCTCGCGCCCGGTGGTTCCTGGGGCACGTCGGAAATATAGTGGAGGCCGGGCCGAGGGTCAATCCGCGGCGGCGTCCATTGCGACTGTCTCGGCGTGTGCCTGCCGCTCGAGACGGAGGCGCTTCGCGTAGGCGAGGAGCTCCGGGTATGAGAAATCCTCGAGATTGCGGTCCCCTTCCACCACATCCACGGCCTCGCCGTCGGACGATGCAATGATCAGCTGACGGACGGACGGCGCCTCATCGGACGTGCGGAAATAGGCCCGATAGCGAACATCACCGTCATGGAACCACCGTAGAATTGCGCTCATGCTCCTCCTCCTCGACTTGACTAAGGACGGAAGGGACGAATGCAAGCGCAAAGCCGCAGCAGATCTCATTGCGCGGAACGTCGCCGGCCAGCTTCACGTGATGGTGGGGCTTGCGCGCAAGTTACTGCCATTGCAGCACTTGGCGAACAGCGGCCGGGCAGGTGGAGTCCGGCGCGTCGAACATCGGCGGCGGGTT
>DATABQ010000609.1:0-3090 GCA_036259495.1 Longimicrobiales bacterium
GCCCTCCAGGAATCGGCGATCGACGAGGACGAGCTCCGCCGCGAGCTGCTGGTGATCATCCAGGAGGCGAAGCGGAAGCTGGACAATCCGGGCGCAGTGGCGCAGGAGACGCTGTTCGAGACGATGTTCGATGTGCATCGCATCAGACGCTGGCGCATCGGCACCGAATCGCTGCTGAAGGGATTCACACGGACGGACGTGTGGGAGTATTACCGGAATCTCTACCGCGCATCGAACACGATCGTCGTCATTGCAGGCGACGTCGACCCCGACCGTGCATTCGATCTCGCTGCGAAGTACTACGGCAGCATGGAGGCGGGCGAGCCGATACGCGATGCCGGTGCGCCGGAGCCGGAGCGCAGGGAGTTCCGTTATCGCGAAATAGACGGCGACATTGCGCAGTCACACGTCGAATGGGGATGGCGCACGCCCGGGCGCATGCACGCGGACACACCGGCGCTGGATGTGCTCACGACCGCGCTCGCGTCCGGTCGCGCGTCGAGGCTCTATCGTCATGTGCGTGACGCGGGGCTCGTCTCATCGATCGGGGCCTACAACTACAATCCGGGCGACATCGGAGTGTTCGGAATCGGCGCCGAGCTGGACCCTCCTGACACCGATGCCGCACTGCGTGCCATCGCCAGTGTCGTTCAGGACGTGCGGGAGCATGGCTTCAGTGCCGATGAGGTCGAGCGCGCGCGCAACATCTTCGAAGCTCGCACGCTGCGGCGTACCGAAACCGCGGAAGGTCAGGCGAACCTCATTGCAGACTGGCAGGCGGCCGGGGACTGGCGTCTGGCCGATGAGTACCTGGCCCGCGCGCTGGCCGTCACGCCGGCAGATCTGCACGACGCAGCGCGCAGGTATCTCGATCCCGAAATGCTGACGCTCCTCCTGTACCGGCCTTCCGGCGCGCCGGAGTACGCGCAGGACTCGCAGGCCGTATACGAGCAGCTGTTCAAACCGTCGCCGACATCGCCAGGTGCTGAACGCGAAGCGACGCCGCACGCGGCAGCTGCATCGCGCACAGCGCACTCGCCGCGATCACTGGACCCGCAGCGCGTGGAGGACGGCGTCCGCTTCTACATCGTGCCGGAGAGCGGCGTCCGTATCGTCGTAAAGCCCCGTACCACGATTCCGCTCGTGTCGATGGGGTTGTACTGTCGCGGTGGAGCGCTGGCGGAGGATGCGCGGACGGCCGGCCTGACGGGTCTCATGGCTCGGACTTCGGTGAAGGGGACGCGGACGCGCACGGGTGTTCAGCTCGCGGAGGAGACGGAGGCGCTCGGCGCGAGCATATCGCCCGGTGCGGGGCTCGATACGCTGGACTGGTCGATGTCGATTCCGAGCCGGCACTTCGACCGGGGTGTCGAGCTGCTGCTCGATGCGGCGCTGGAGCCGGCGTTCCGGACGGAGGATGCGGAACGCGAGCGCAAGATCCTGCTGAGTGGACTGGAGCATCTGCGCGACGACATGCACCAGTACCCGATGCGGCTCGCGCTCGCGGCCGCGTTCGAGGGACACCCGTACGCTTTCAGTCCCGTACAGCTGGAGGAGTCGATCAGCAACGCCGACCTGAGCGCGCTGGCGGGCTGGCACGAGCAGCGCGTCCTGCGCGGGGCGCCGTATCTGCTGATCGTCGGCGACATCGCCGATCCCGATCGGGCAGCCGCGCTGGTGGCGGACCGTCTCGGCGACAGGATCCGCGAGCCGGTGGGTGTGCATCCCGAGCCGCCGCACTGGCCGCGGACCGCCGCGCAACAGGTCGAGCATCGCGAAAAGGCGCAGACGGCGCTCGTGCTCGCATTCCCGGGCCCGCCCCGGAACCATCCGGACGTGTACGCGCTGCAGCTGCTCTCGTCGGCGGTGTCGGGGCTCGGCGGCAGGCTGTTCGAAGAGTTGCGCAGTCGGCGCTCGCTTGCGTACTCGGTGTCTGCGTCGCCGCTGCCGCGGTGGCAGGCCGGCGCATTCGTCGCGTACATCGGTATGGCACCGGAACGGGAGCAGGAAGCACGCGAAGAAATGCTGCGCGAGCTGGTGCGAACGACCAAGGAGCCGCTGGACAGCGATGAGCTGGAGCGCGCCCGCCAGTACCTCGTCGGGTCCTGGCAGATCAGGCAGCAGACGCATTCCCGACAGCTCGCGGATCTCGCCGGAGCTCTGCTGCTCGGTGAAGGGCTGGCGGAGCTGCGCGAGTACGTGCCGCGCATCCGCGCAGTCAGTGCGGAAGACGTGCGTGCGGCGGCGGAACGGTGGCTCCGGCCTGAGCACGTAGTCGAGGCGGTGATCCGCGGCACGGGCGCGGCTCGCTAGTGTTGTGATTCAACTCTAGCGCCGCACCAGCTGCATGACGGTGTTCCGTCGGGACTGCGGACGAGCCCCCGGGGCTTTGCGCGGGGCGGCGCGCGGGCGCATATTTCCGCGCGTACCTCACCTGGAGATTCGATGGCCGACCACAGCAGCACCATCCGGCTCGACCGCGAGGCGGATGGTCTCGCGATCATTACCGTAAACCGCCCCGACAAGCTGAATGCGCTGAACGCCGACACTGTGCGCCAGCTCGACACTGCATTGCGCGAAGCACGCGCGGATGACGGTGTGCGCGTGATCATCCTGACGGGAGCGGGCGAGAAGGCGTTCGTGGCCGGCGCCGACATCGCCGAGCTGTCGCGGATGGGCCCCATAGAGGGCGTCCGCATCTCGCGCGAAGGACAGGCGACGTTCCGGATGATGGAGTCGATGCCGAAACCGGTCATCGGCGCCATCAACGGCTTCGCGCTGGGCGGAGGCCTGGAGCTGGCGCTGGCGTGCCATATCCGCGTCGCGTCGGCGCGCGCGAAGTTCGGCCTCCCGGAGGTGAAGCTCGGCATCATCCCCGGGTACGGTGGCACGGTCAGGCTGCCGCGCCTGGTGGGCCGCGGTCGTGCGCTCGAGCTGATGCTCACCGGAGAGATGATCGATGCGGACGAGGCGTATCGCATCGGGCTCGTCAACCGCGTCACCGAGCCGTCTGCGCTCATGGACACCGCCCGCGATCTCGCGCGAAAGATGATCGCGAACGGACCAGTAGCAATCGCACTCGCGCTGGAG
>DATABQ010000610.1:0-4581 GCA_036259495.1 Longimicrobiales bacterium
ACCATCAACGGTGTCAATGTGCTTCTCGTTGGCGGCTGGCATCAAGTGACGAAGCGCTACTTCGTAGGGGCTATCTGGGATCCGCATGATGGCGTGGGTTCGATAAAGATCGACGGCATCAGTAGCAATGAGGCTGATATCGCATTGTTCGTCACAGCTATCCGCTCTGCGGCGCTCCGATAGCTGCGCGTGTTCGGTCGTCTCGCCCGATACGGTGTCGTCGAAGTGTAGAGCAACGGCAGCTCATGGGACGCGCGTGCTCACCGACCGATGGAGGTGCCTGACGTCGGGTGCAGCTGACGAGCGGATCGATCAGGCGCGAAGGAGCTGGAGATAATTCGTATGCCAAATTTCTTGTGAGGTGCCGGCTGGGATCGCAGCTGACTCTTGGGCGTTAGAACGCCCTGCCAGCGGCGTCCGCGATCGTCCTGTCGGCGGGTTTGCTGGCGGTTCGTGAAAGGCTAGAATCCCGGCATGTCCAGTCGACCTCGTGATACCTCGGATTCCAGCTGGCTCGCACAGCGTCACGCTGTAGCACGAATGGACCCGTCCGCGCGCGTCCGTGTCGCGATCGATCTCAGCGACTCCGTCCGCGAGATCCAGATCCAGGGTCTCCTTCATCGCCACCCCGCATGGAATCGATCGGAAGCCGTGCAGTGGCTGATTCAGCGACTCAGGTCCCGATCTCTACCGTGAGCCTCGGCTCTTTCCTGACGCTCATCGCTGGTAGCCTCAAAAGGGCAGAGATACCGTTCATGCTGACCGGCTCGCTGGCGGCAGCGTTTTACGGTGCACCCCGCGCGACGCAGGATTTGGATGTCGTTATCGATTCTCAGTCCGACAACCTCCGGTGGTTGGTTAGGGATCTTCAATCGTCCGGCCTGAGCCAATCGACGGCCGTGACAGCGCGCAGCCGTGCGCAAGCTGACTTCCCCGCCCGCGTTTGGGTGGGTCTGAATTCATCCGCCAGTTGAGGTATGATGAAGTGTCCTGTCTGTACCGGAGGTAACACGGGATCAGCCGAGGAAGGCCGCTGACATCGTGTGAAGCTGTGGAGCAGATTGTACAGGCGTGAAGCCGCGCCCGCTCATACCTCCGCGCGCATCCTCTCCTCCGCCGACGGGTCCGGCTCCACGAATATCGTTCTGACACGATCGGGCAGCACCAGCCCCGGCGCAGCCTTGCGCGGCTTCCGCACATACTTCCTGCGCGTCCAGTCGACGGCCACGGTTCCCGACGTGCGTGCGCGGCTGAACAGCGCGGCGAGGACTCCAGCTTCGGCGATTGCACTGGCGGGCGGGTTCTCGTCCGCGCGCTCCCAGCGCAGAATGACGTGCGCACCGGCGACGTCGCGTGCGTGCAGCCATACATCCGTCGGTCGCGAGTGATGGAACGTGAGCTCGTCGTTTGCCCGCGACCCGCGGCCGACCCGCACTTCGAGACCGCCCGTCGTGCGGTATTCGCGGTAGGGCAGGGAAGGTCCGTCCCGACGCGACGTCGCCCGCGGCTGTGCAAGCACTTTCGCGAGCTCGTCCGGCGTGCACTCGCCCGCACGTACGCGTTCCACCAGCCGCTCCGCCCGCTGGCGTTCCTGAGCGGCAGAGGCGAGCAGTCCGGGTATGCGCGCTGACGCCCTGTCGCGCTTTCGTGCATGCTCATACAGCCGTGACGCATTCTCCGCGGCACTCTGCGTAGGATCGAGCCCCACCTCCACCGTGCCGCCGGCGAAGTCATCCAGCGTGACACGATCGGAGCCTCGTTCGACGCGATAGAGCTGTGCCAGGAGCAGGTCCGCCTGCGCTCGCAGCCGCGCTGCTTCCGAACCCGCTCCGGCCTGCTCCTCGCGCAGCCGCTCGGCGCGGCGGTCGAGCACTTCGATCCGTCGTGACAGCGCTTCCAGCGCGCGATCGACTTCGCCCGTTTCCGCCGGGGTGGCGGCCGAGCGCTCCGCGGCGAGATGGAATGCCTCGACCAGCGAGTCGAGCGGTTCCGCGCTCTCCCGATCAGGGTCGATGCGGGAGTAAGGCTGCCAGCGGTCGTCCAGGTGCAGCAGCGCCGGCGTTCGTTCGCCTGTCCAGATCATGTCCAGGTATCGCGCGAGCGCCTGATCCAGGACGGCCTCATCTCCACTCACATCCGCGCCCGCGAGAATCGCAGCGGCATTCAGCGGGCTCGTATATGCAGCGAAACGCAGCAGGGCACGCAGCCGCTCACCCGGCGGCACAATGCCGAGCGCATCGTGCCATTGAGTCCGGTCGAGCGGCGCGGCTGCACCCGCACGCGATGATCGTGCGGGGAGCTCGTAAGCCGCGCCGGCGCGCAGCACGCGTCCCCGCGTCTCGCGCTCCCGCAGCACACCCGTAATGCGGCCGTCTGCACCGAGCGTGAGCGCGTTCCACTGGTTCGTCACCAGTTCGATCACGATGCGGCGCGCCGCACCGTCGGGCGCGTCGTGCGCATCCAGATCGATGATGAGGATGCGCTCATCCGGCGGAGCATGCACGCCGGTGATCGTCGTGACGGCGCCGAGCTGCACGCCGCCTTTCACCCGTTCAGGTGCGACGCGCGCCAGATGACCGGATTCGGGATGGAGCTGCCATAGCAGGGAGTCCGGCGTGGCCCCAGAGCGGCGTCGCGGACGTACATGCAGTGTCAGCCGCAGCGTGTCACGGTCCAGCACCACGGCATCCAGTCGCACCCGTCGGAGGGTCCGATCCAGCTCGCGCGCGAGGTCGCGCACGAGCAGCGCATCGTAGCGGATTGCGTTTGACACTCCCGGATGATGCGGCTACCTTGGCGCATCGTCAAACAGGCTGGTCATTTACGCTACCGGCCGGTCTGCTCCAGTACCTTACCGGCCGGCCTGCTCCGGCTGACCGGCGCACCGCGCCGCGGGACACATGAGCACTCAGCCCGGCAAACGCAGACGCATTACTCTGCGCGATCTGCTCGACATGAAGAAGCGCGGTAATCCCATCGTCGCCGTCACCGCGTACGATGTTCTGTTTGCGCGCATAGTCGACGAGGCGGGCGTGGATCTCGTCCTCGTAGGCGACTCGGTCGGCCAGGTCTTCGCCGGTTACGATTCCACACTCCCGGTCACTCTCGACGACATGGTCTATCACGCACGCGCTGTCCGTCGCGGTGTGAACCACGCCCTCGTCGTCGTCGACATGCCGTTCATGTCGTTCCAGGTCTCTGCACAGGAGACACTGCGGAATGCCGGCCGTCTGATGAAGGAGACCGGTGCGGAGGCCGTCAAGCTGGAGGGCGGCGATGAAGAGACTGCCGTGCACGTGCGGACACTCGTGCGTGCAGGTATTCCGGTGCTCGGCCACATCGGTCTCACACCCCAGTCCGTGCACGTGCTCGGCGGCTATCGTGTGCAGGGCAGGGAATCGGTTGCGGCCGAGCGTCTGCACGAGGACGCCGGGCGACTGGAGGAAGCCGGTGCCTTCGGCATCGTGCTCGAGGTCGTGCCGTCGAAGCTCGCATCCGAGATCACCAAGGTCCTGGCGATACCGACGATCGGCATCGGCGCGGGGCCTGACGTGGACGGGCAGGTGCTCGTGCTTCCGGACCTGCTCGGTCTCAACGACTCCTTCAAGCCGAAGTTCCTGCGCCGTTTTGCCGAGTTGGGCGAAGCGGCACGCGCCGGCGTGCGCGACTACGCCGCCGCCGTGCGCGATCGAACCTATCCGGACGAAGCGCACTCCTTCGAGTGATCATCGCCAGCACGATCGCGGAGCTGCGGGATCACCTCTCGCGCACCCGCGCCGCCGGCCGCCGCATCGGCCTGGTTCCCACAATGGGTGCCCTGCACGAGGGGCATCTTCAGCTCTGCGATATCGCTCGCCGGCACGCCGATGCCATAGTACTCTCTATCTTCGTCAATCCGCTGCAGTTCGGGCCGACGGAGGATTTCGATCGCTATCCGCGGGATTTCGAGCGGGATGCGAAGCTCGTTGCGGCGCGCGGCGTTGATCTCATCTTCGCACCTCCTGCGGCCGAGGTGTATCCCGACGGCACGGCGCAGGTCCGGGTGCACGCACCCGCACTGAGCGACGTTCTCTGCGGGCGTTTCCGGCCCGGCCATTTCGAGGGGGTGCTCACGGTGGTCGCGAAGCTGTTCAACATGGTCCGGCCGGACTGCGCGGTTTTCGGGCAGAAGGATCTTCAGCAGGCGGCGCTCATCCGGCGCATGGTGCGGGATCTCGATTTCGCGATCGACGTCGTTGTGGGCCCGATCGTGCGCGAGGAGGACGGCCTCGCGATGAGCTCGCGCAACGCGTATCTGTCGGCGGAGGAGCGGCGCTCGGCCCTGGCTCTGCACCGGGCGCTGGAATCGGCACAGCAGGCGTTCGAGAGGGGCGCCGGAACGCCGCGGGAAGTTGCCGCTGCGGCTGCCGCGATCCTGGACGCCGAACCGGGGGTATCACCCCAGTATGTAGAGGTAGTGGATCCCGATTCACTGACCACGCCGGATCGTGTCGCACGAGGTCACGCAGTCGCGGTGGCAGCCCACGTGGGGGGTACGCGGCTGATCGATAATCATGTCCTGCACTGACCACCCACCGGACG
>DATABQ010000611.1:0-7056 GCA_036259495.1 Longimicrobiales bacterium
GGATCAATGCCGGTCTCCTGCGGCATGCGCCGATCGATCCAATCCGTGAACGTTCGCTCGTTCGGGAGCGCGCGACCTTCCGTCTCGTCATCCTGCATGATGCGCAGGAAGAACGAGAGCTCGCTACGGGCCTTGAACGCGCGTACGGGCGAGGCTGCAAAGTCGCCGACCGGCCCGAGCTTCTCCAGCAGCGGCAGCATGGCCACGCCAATGCGATGCCGCACGCCCGGTATGGCCCAGATGATCGCGAGCGCCAGCACAATGAAGATCGCCTTTTTCATGAAGAGCTCGCCCGCCCGGCCGCAGAATCAGGATATGTGAGGAGTGTCATGGCTGCCCGTACGGCCTCATGGCCGGTGCTGTTTCCTCATCTGCGCCGTCCAGCGCAGGTAGCGCGCGAGCTCCGTCGGCCGCGGCTGGACTGCTCCATCGCCGTACGCCGTGTGCAGGCGCCATTCCACATACTCTGCCGGGGGCAGCGGCAGGAACGGAGCGCGCCGATACCAGTCGCGGGCACGGAAGCGCCACGCGGCGCCGAACAGCAGCGGCACGAGCCGTGGATCCCGCAGGGCGAGGCCGGCGATCTGCCGGAGAAGTTGACTGTACCGCAATCGTCTGTGGTCGGGTACGGCGCACGCGAACGCCGCCAAGATAGCGCCGCGGCTCGGCTCGTGTAAACGGCGGCGGGCGACGAGGGGTGGCCGGTGCCGGCGGTCGGGGGTAAATTGCGGGTCCGCGGTCGCTCCCGCCGAGCAACTGCTTGTCGCGGCGCAGGTTCCATTTGCGTCGCTCCGGATTTCATGCGCGTTACGGGTCCATGGCCACAAAGACGAAGAAGGCCGCCGCAAAGCGCGGCAAGCCACAGCTCAGCGGAAAGCAGCTCGTCGCGCTGTACCGCACCATGGTCGCGGCGAGACGCACGGACGATCAGGAGATCCTGCTCAAGCGGCAGAACAGGATCTTCTTCCAGATCTCCGGCGCGGGCCACGAAGCGGTGCAGGTCGCGATCGCCGATCACCTGCGCCCGGGCTCGGACTGGTTCTACTTCTACTATCGAGACCGGGCACTGAGCCAGGCGCTCGGCATGACGCCCTACGAGCACCTGCTCCAGGCGGTCGGAGCCGCGACGGACCCGGCGAGCGGGGGACGGCAGATGCCCTCGCACTGGGGTCACCGCGACCTGCATATCGTCTCCACCTCATCGCCGACCGGCACGCAGTACCTCCAGGCCGTCGGCTGCGCAGAGGCCGGCATGCGCGCAGGGCGCGATGAAGCCATGCGCGCGGCGATCGACGAGTTCGAGAACGACGAAGTCGTCCTCTGCACCACCGGCGAAGGGCAGACATCGCAGGGCGAGTTCTGGGAGGCGCTCAACTCCGCCGCAAACATGAAGCTGCCCGTGGTCTTCCTCGTCGAGGACAACGGTTATGCGATTTCCGTCCCCGTCGAGGTGAACACCGCCGGCGGCAGCATCAGCAGACTCGTGAGCGGGTTCCCAGACCTCTACATCGAAGAGTTCGACGGCACGAACCTCGTCGAGAGCCACGAGGCGTGCGGTCGGGCGATCGCCCACGCACGCGCCCGCAAGGGACCCGCGCTGCTTCACGCGCACGTCGTACGGCCATACTCGCATTCCATGTCCGACGACGAGCGCCTCTATCGCACGGAGGCGGAGCGTCAGGATGACGCGAGCCGTGATCCGATCGTCATCGCGCGCAACTACCTCATCGAGCAGGGTGCCGCGACGGCCGAAGATCTGGACGCGCTCGAGCGAGAGGTCGAGCAGGAAGTGAAGGAAGCGTCCGACCGCGCGCTCGAGCAGCCGCAGCCGGACCGCGACACCGCGATGAAGTGGCTCTTCTCCGAGGAGGTCGACCCCACGGCCGAGCCGTTCGACACCGAGGATGACCCGCGCTTCGACGGCGGTGAGACGACGATGGTCGATCTCATCAATGCCGCAATGCGCGACGAGATGCAGCGCGACCCGCGCATACTCGTGTTCGGCCAGGACATCGCCGACTGCAGCCGCGAGGAGGCGCTCGAGCACGTCAAGGGCAAGGGCGGCGTGTTCAAATGCACGTTCGGCCTGCAGCGGAAGTACGGCTCCAATCGCGTCTTCAACTCGCCCCTCGCCGAAGCCAACATTGTAGGCCGCGCTATCGGCATGGCGACGCGAGGTCTCAAGCCCGTCGTCGAGATCCAGTTCTTCGATTACATCTGGACGGCGATGATGCAGATCCGCGACGAGCTCGCCACGATGCGCTACCGCTCAGGCGGTAACTGGGCGAGTCCCGTCGTCATCCGCGTCGCCTACGGCGGATACCTTAAGGGCGGCGCCATCTATCACTCCCAGACCGGCGAGACCCTGTTCACGCATACACCCGGACTGCGCGTCGTGCTGCCGTCGACAGCCGTCGATGCGAACGGCCTGCTCCGCACCGCCATCCGCTCCGAGGACCCCGTCATCTTCCTCGAGCACAAGCACCTGTATCGCCAGGTCTACAACAAGGGCCGCAACCCCGGCCCGAACTTCATGATCCCGTTCGGCAAGGCGAACGTGGTCCGCGAAGGAAGCGACCTGACGATCGTCACGTGCGGAGCCCTCGTGAAGCGCTCTCTCGACGCTGCACGCGTCGCCGAGGAGCGCGGCATCAGCACCGAGGTCATCGACCTCCGCTCGCTCAATCCGCTCGACATGGAGACGATTGCGGAGTCGGTGAAGAAGACGAATCGCGTCATCGTCGCGCACGAGGACTCGCTTTCCTGGGGCATCGGCTCCGAGATCTCCGCCCGCATAGCCGACGAGCTCTTCCCCTGGCTCGACGCACCCGTCCGCCGCATCGCATCGCTCGACACGTGGGTGGCCTACGCCCCCCAGCTGGAGGACGCAATCCTGCCCCAGACGGATGATGTACTGAGAGCGATAGAGGAGATCGCTGCCTGGTAAGCTGCTGCGCGTGGTTGTGGGATCGGGAGTGGGAGTGTTTAACTTCCCCACTCCCAACCCCACAACCCGGGTTCTCAGGCCCCGCTTGCGATCACTTCAACAACCCCCTCAACCTCCTCCAGCGAATTATAAATATGCGGCGACAACCTCATCCATCCGTACCCATACTCACTCACCACCCGCGTCCTCACGTTCTGCTCACCCAGCCGCCGCTGCAGCTCCAGCGATTCGATCCCATCGACGGTGAAGGAAATGAGACCGACGCCGAGCGCCGGATCGGTCGGCGACATGATCCGTACGCCCGGCACTGATGCGAGCGCGTCCAGGAGCACGGAATCGAGCTCGCGGATGCGAGCCTCGATCGCCGCCGGACCGATCGCTTCGTGCAGGCGGATGGCGGCGTCGAGACCCGCCAGGCGCGACTCGTCCATGGTGCCCATATGATTCAACCGATGTGCCCCGAGCGACAGGTCATCCCATCCGCCCGACGCGAGCGTCGGCCACAGCCGGGTGCGCCACTCCTCGCGCATGTACAGCAGTCCCGTTCCCTGCGGCGCGCACAGCCATTTGTGCGGCGATGATGCGTAGAAGTCTGCGTCGATCGTGCGCAGGTCCACCCGAATCATGCCCGGCGGGTGCGCACCATCGATGACGCAGATGATGCCCCGCTCTCTGCATAGTGCTGCGATCGCGGCAACGGGCATGATGGTGCCGTTCGTGAACGTCACGTGTGATACGGAGATCACGCGCGTGCGCGGAGTGATGGCGCGGCGGAACACATCGATGAGCCCGTCGTCGGAGCGGGCGGGCACGGGCAGCTCGAGCTGACGCAGGCCCACGCCCCGGCGCGCTGCGAGCAGCTGCCAGCAGCACAGACCGCCGATGTGTTCGTGCGTAGTCGTCAGAACCTCATCGCCCGCACTCAGCTCGAGGCCGTTCGCAACGAAGTTCATCGCTTCCGTCGTGTTCCGCGGGAACACGAACCCGTCGGGGTCCCCATTCAGCAGAGCTCCGATGCTCGACTTGAGCGCGTCCCACTGCACGCCTGGTGGGTACGTCATCGCAACGCGGCGCGTGTGTTCGACGACCGCGTCAACCACCACGCGTGGCTGCGCGCCCAGCGTCCCGACGTTCAGGTATATGCGGTCTTCCGGGATCATGAACGCCTCGCGGACCACATCCCATGGCCCGCGCGAAGCCGGTGCGTTCCGCATGTCACTGACAAGAGCGTCCAACCGGCCCGGCCAGACGAGCGCACCTGCGGCCAATGTGCTGCGCTGGATGAAATCACGTCGCTTCACGGAGCCTCGCGTCGGGTGGGGGTACAGGTGCCGAACATGTCCCGCTCACTCCCACACCGCAAGCGCGCTGGCGTTCTCGCGACAACACGTCCGGGACAGTACTTTGCGCCGCGATGCCATCGACGATCCGTTTTCTGAAGCAGTATCTGCGACCGACCGCCGACGCAGCCGTCGAGACGGAGACGGTCTACACGCGAGGCGCCGAGGAGCTGCCTGCAACGGTGTATCGCCCCGCGCGAGGGCCGCGAGAGCTCCCCGGCTGGGTTGTGCTGCACGGCCTCACACGGCCCGGGCGCGCACATCCGTCGCTCCAGCGCTTCACGCGCGCGGTCGCGAGTGCGGGCAACATCGTGCTCGTCCCCGAGATCCCGGAATGGCGAGACCTCCGCGTTGCGCCCGCCGTCGCGATCGGCACTATCCGCGAGGCCGTGCGCGCACTCCAGCAGCGCGATGATGTGCGACACGAGCACGTCGGTTTGTTCGGTTTCTCGTTCGGCGCAACCCAGGCGCTCATTGCCGCGGCGGATGAGGAGACCGCGCGACTGCTGGCCGGCGTGGCGGCGTGGGGCGGTTATAGTGACCTGCGGCGACTGTTCCGCTTCGGTCTCACGGGCGAGCACGAGCTCGATGGAGTGACATATCACGTGGAGCCGGATCCGTACGGGTGCTGGATCATGGCCGGCAATTACCTGACGCGTGTGCCGGGATACGAGGGGGCGGGCGGGGTAGCGCGTGCCCTCCACGACCTCGCGCTCGAAGCCGGTGAGCGGCGGCTGTACGCATGGGATCCCGTGTTCGATGCGTCAAAGCGGCGGCTGCGCGAGAGCCTGGAGCCTGATGAGCATGAGCTCTTCAACATGATCGCTCCGGAAACGACGGCGCCTCGTGCAGACCACGATCGCGTACTCGCTCTCGCCGAAGCGCTCGCCGATACGGCCCTCCAGGCCGACCCGCTCCTCGATCCCCGGCCTTTCCTGAACGACGTTCGCGTGCCCGTGCTGTTCTCGCACGGCCGCGACGACCGGCTGATCCCGTTCACCGAGACGATCCGGCTCAGCCGCGCCGTACCCCGGGACCGCGTGCGCAGCACTATCGTCACGGCCCTGTTTCAGCATTCCGGCGGCACGCAGAGCGGACTCGGACCTCTCGGCGTGGCTCGCGAGGGCGCGCGTTTCGCCAGGCTCCTGCGGCGGGTCCTGGCCCTCGTATGACGGGCGTCAGGACCTTATTCGCAGCATCGTGGTACTCTTTCAAAGGACGGCCGGCCAGGCCGGCTCCCTTCTGAACCGACGCTTCTGGAGTTTTGAGAATGGACTCGTCGGCGATCCCGATCTTTCAGGCGGGACCCTTTCCGGTGGTGTATTCGTCAGAGGTCGACGAAATCGAGTCAGAGGTGCAGCTGGACGTCGCACTCCTGATCCAGGGTCAGCCGAATATCGTCGCGTCTACGGCGTTCCCGTACGATGAAACGTGGGAACGCATCCGTGCTGCACTCGACAGCGGTGACGCCCGTCTGGAAGTGGCGGGCGTGCCGCACGAGGAGGAATCCACCGCGGGCGCCGTGGAGGTCTACCCGTCCGCGTACGTTGGACTGGAGTGTGCCAACGGCGAGCGTCTCGTGCTGTCGCACATTCGGGGGCTGTACCCCGGCTCGTCGGCGGAGTCGTATGCGCGTGAAGTGCTCGACTCCATCCAGAATGGTCTCACGCCGGATGAGCTGGGTGTAAACCTGGACGATTAGTCGCCGCCACGCTCTCGCTCATGACGCGCCGGACGAGTCTTCTGACCGCCGGCGCGTCTGCATCTCCGTCCATCAGCTCGCGTGCACGCTCCAGGGACAGTACCGCCCTCGCCATCGTCTCATGCCCGCCGCCGTCTCCGCCGAGGTCGGCGATCGCACGCGCTACCGCACCCGCACCAGGCCCCGCTCCCGCATGGCGGATGGTCAGGATCAGCTCGCCTTCGACTTCCGCCGCCGCAATCACCCACGTCACATTCTCAATCGTCAGACAGAAATCCGCGGCATCCGCGAGAACGTGCGATTCCGCATCCGCCAGCTCGCCGAGGTGTGCGACGATGAGCTCGTCATCATACTCGGCCTCCGCGAGTGCCCGGCCGAACGCGCACGTCATCCGGCGGCTGTAGCTCGGCCGCTCGAAGCGCCGTATGAGCTGCGCGTCCGCCTTCGTCTGCAGGTACGCATATGCATCGACGTCGGCGGCCGTGACACCGCGTATCAGCGTGTCCGTGTCGGTACGTATCCCGAACAGCAGCGCCGTCGCGAGCCCCTTGTTGATCAGCTTCTCATCCGACGCACGCAGGTATTCCGTCAGCATCGTCGCGGTAGCGCCGTACTGTGGCCGCACGTCCGAGAACTCCGGTGTGTAGTCGTGCTCTAGCGGATGGTGATCGATCACGGCATAGCGCGGACGGCCGTTCTCCTGCATTCCGTCCGGCTGTGTATCCACCGTGATCACGCGCTCGAAGCGCATCAGCTCCTCTCTCGTGATCTGCGTTACCGTGATATGCAGCAGCTCCGCCATGCGCCGGTTCTCCGGCCGCGTCATCGGATCGAGCGTGACGATCGGTGTCTGCTCCGGTGAGCCATCCAGCAGCCTCATGACGGCGAGGGCGCTCGAGACGGCATCGGGGTCGGGATCCTTATGGATCAGGATCGGCACCACGTCCTCACCTGCCGCAAAGCCACGCAGACAGAAGACGCGCCGTTCCGATTCCAGCCGCTCCAGCTCCTCCTCGACATCCACGCGGAGCACGTCGCGCAGGCGACCGCGCCGGGCCAGTGTGCCG
>DATABQ010000612.1:0-3074 GCA_036259495.1 Longimicrobiales bacterium
TGGCGGCGCTGGCCGCAGCGGGCAGCGAGCTCGTCCGGATAACCGTGAACACCGATGAGGCGGCCGCGGCCGTGCCCGAGATCGCGCGCCTGCTGGCCCGCTGGAACGTCACCGTTCCGATCATCGGCGATTTCCACTACAACGGGCATCTGCTGCTGAGGCGGCACCCGGAATGTGCGCGAGCCCTCGCCAAGTACCGCATCAATCCGGGCAACGTCGGCGCAAAGCGTCGCGACAAGAATTTCCGCACCATCGTCGAAGCGGCCGTCGAGTACGGGCGCCCCGTCCGCATCGGCGTGAACTGGGGCTCTCTCGATCAACAGCTGCTCACTGAGCTCATGGATGCGAACGCGACCGCCGCCGACCCGCTTGATGCGAAGACCGTCATGCTCGAGGCAATGTGCGAGAGCGCGCTCCGGTCCGCGCGTCTGGCCGAGGAAACCGGGCTCGCTCATGACAGCATCATTCTCAGCGCGAAGGTGTCCGGCGTTCAGGACCTCATCGCCGTGTATCGCATGCTGGCGGCGCGCTGCGATTTTCCGCTGCACCTCGGGCTGACGGAGGCAGGGCTCGGCACGAAGGGCGTCGTCGCGTCCACGGCAGGCCTCGCCGTCCTCCTCCAGCAGGGGATCGGCGATACGATCCGCATCTCACTGACTCCGCGCCCCGGCGGCGATCGAACCGAGGAAGTCCTCGTCGCACAGCAGATCCTGCAATCCATGGAGCTGCGCAGCTTCACGCCGCAGGTCACGAGCTGCCCCGGCTGCGGCCGCACCACGAGCACGTTCTTTCAGAAAATGGCCGAGGACATTGGCGACTACATCAAGGCACGCATGCCCGCGTGGCGCGATGAGTATCCCGGCGTCGAAGAGATGAAGGTGGCCGTGATGGGCTGCGTCGTGAACGGGCCCGGCGAATCGAAACACGCGAACATCGGAATCTCGCTTCCCGGCACGTTCGAGGATCCGAAGGCGCCGGTGTACGTTGACGGGCGGCTGTTTACTACCCTGCGGGGGGAGACACTCGTTGCGGAGTTTCTGGAGATTCTGGACCGGTATGTTGCGGAGAGGTACGGGGGGCGGGAGCCATTGAAGGGCGGGACAGTGACGGCGGGAGATTGAACGGCGGCTATTGAAGGGCGGAAGATCAACGGTGGAAGATTAACGGCGGGTTTTCCATGTGCGCATGCGAGTGCGCGTGCGGCCGTTACTCCCGTTATCCGGCCTTCGGCTAGGTATCCGGACTCCGGCCGCCTGCCTCGAGAACTTCGCCGCGGCAGCATGGCGGTCCCGGCAGCGGGACGGGGCATCCCGCGAGCGGTCGGTCGGGCCATGCGGGCCGTGCGTGGCGAACGGTTATAAAGTCTTACATCACAATGGTTTGTCCGGTCCGGCATGGGCGGGCACCATCTTGCCAGAATACTGGGCAGTCAATGTTGTGCAACCTGGACGGGCGACGTCCGTAGTGGTTGCAGCGGCAGATTGCCGCTTCTCGCAGAATCCCGGAAATGACGAAGACAATGCGCATCAGGATTATGGCGCGGCCGATGGTCGTGCTCACGGCTTTGGTGGTTTCGACAGGCCTGGAGGCACAGCAGGCGCCCCCTACGATGTCGCTGGATGAGGCGGTGCAGCTCGCGCGGCGGTACAGCCCGGAGTATCAGCAGCAGGTGAACGACGAGGCTGTAGCAGACTGGAACGTTCGCGCGGCGTATGGTTCGCTGCTGCCTACGCTGTCGGTCGGGGGCGGCATCGACTGGCGCGGAGGTGGCACGCCGCGCGTCGGTCAGCTCAGCGGTGAAGAGCTGGGGCTGAGCCGCACGCCGGACTACCTGTTCTCGAGTTATTCGATCGGGCTCGGGTGGAGCGTGAGCGGCGGAACGTTTTTCCGCATGGCGCAGGAGCGCGCGGCCCGCGAGGCGACCATGGCGCGCATCGAAGCGGCGGCGTACACGCTCGAGACCGGAATCACACGTCAGTATCTGGCTGCATTGCGGGCGCGCGATGCCGTGCGTATCGCCGAGCGCGAGCTTGCGTCTACGGACGAGGCATTGAAGCTGGCGCAGGCGCGGGTCGACGCCGGTGCCGCACCGCGCATGGACGCGGCACAGGCGGAGGTCGCGCGGGGTCGCTCCGAAGTCGCGCTGCTCCAGGCG
Source organism: Longimicrobiales bacterium (assembly GCA_036259495.1). Taxonomy (GTDB): domain Bacteria; phylum Gemmatimonadota; class Gemmatimonadetes; order Longimicrobiales; family RSA9; genus SH-MAG3. The sequence goes on from DATABQ010000612.1 coordinate 2,156, forward strand.
CAGGCCGCGGAGGAGAACGCGAAGCTGCGGCTGCTCGAGGCGATCGGCCTCGATCTCGACCAGACCGTCGACCTGACCACGGAGCTCGCGATCTTCGAGCCGACCTGGACGCTCGAGGATCTCACGCAGACGGCGATGCAGAATCATCCGCAGCTGGTCGCCGCCCGTGCCGCGGAATCGTCCGGCCGCGCTGCTGCCCGCGCAGCGCGCATGTCTTACCTGCCCACGATCTCGATCGGCGGCGGCTGGTCCGGCTACACGGAGCATTCGCGCGACGAGGCCTATCTGCTCGGCCGGGCACAGTCGTCGGCGGAGAACCGGATCGACTCGTGTATGCGGACGAACGACCTCTATTCGCGACTCGCCAATCCGCTCCCACCGCAGGACTGCGCCCTTTTCGCCCTGACGGACGCAGACCGCGCGGCCATCCTGAGCTCCAATAATCTGTTTCCCTTCGATTTCACGAAGCAGCCGCCGTCATTCGGGCTGAACGTGAGCATGCCCATCTTCACCGGCTTCGCCCGCCAGGCGCAGGTGCAGCAGGCTTCAGCCGCGGCCGAGGATGCGAAGCATCAGCGCAGACAGGAAGAGCTCGGCCGAAAGGCGACCGTCGCCACCAGCTACCTCGCGGTCAAGACCGCTTACCGCGCAGTTGCCATCGAAGAGCGCAATCTCGTTGCTGCGGCGGAACAGCTCGAGCTCGCGCGCGAGCGCTACCGCCTGGGAGCCGGCTCCATTCTGGAGCTCACGCAGGCGCAGGCGACCATGGCGCGGGCCGATCAGGCTCACCTGGAGGCGCTTTACTCGTTCCATGAGAACCTGGCGGAGCTCGAGTCCGCGGTAGGCCGTCCGCTGCGGTAGTGTCCGATCGTGGGAATCGCAGTCCCGCGGGCGCGGACCGTGGAGCCCGGCCGGCGCC
>DATABQ010000613.1:0-5148 GCA_036259495.1 Longimicrobiales bacterium
GCCGTGAGTACCGTTGCCGGATGTCTCACGCCCGCCGATGTGTTTTCGCTCATGCTGTCGGAACGGAGAGGGCTCAGGCGGCGAAGCTCTCGAGCGCCGTGCCCATCTCGCCCTCGCGCAGCCGCTTGAGCGCCCGGTCGCGAAGCTGGCGGACGCGCTCGCGCGTCACCCCGAGCATGTTGCCGATCTCCTCGAGCGTGTGCTCGCGATTGCCGTCCAGCCCGTAGTACAGACGGATGACCTTCGCGTCGCGCTCCGAGAGCGTCGACAGCGCGCGCGTGACGTTCTCGTTCAGCATGCGCTCCTCGACCGCCTCCTCGGGCTCCGAGGCCTCGGCCACGATGAAGCGCTCGACCAGCTGGCTGTCGTCGGTCTCGCCGATGGGCGCATCGAGCCGGATCTCCGACGAGTTCAGGGTCGACAGCGATTCGACGATCTCCGGCGTCAGCTTCGCCGCATACGCGATCTCCTCCGTCGACGGATCGCGGCCGAGCTCCTGCTTCAGCCGCTCCCACTCGCGGAAGATGCGGGCCAGATCGCTCGCGCGGTTCAGCGGCACGCGCACCGCACGGCCCTGATTCGCGAGCGCCGCCAGAATCGCCTGCCGGATCCACCACACCGCGTACGAGATGAACTTCACGCCCTGCTCCGGATCGAACTTCCGCGCAGCCGTCACCAGACCGACGTTGCCCTCCTGGATCAGGTCGATCAGTGACACGCCCCGGTTCTGGTACTTCTTGGCCACGCTGATGACGAACCGCAGGTTCGCCCGCACCAGCTTCTGGACCGCATCCTCGTCGCCCTTCTGCGCACGACGGCCCAGCTCGACCTCCTGCTGGGCGTTCAGCAGCTCGTGCCGGCTCACCTCGCGCAGGTACTGGTCGAGCGCCGACCGCTCTTCGGACGCGCCCGCAAAACCTTCTGTCAGGCCTGTGGTGCGGCGCTTCCGCCGCTTCCGGGCCTCTGTTATTTCCGCCATGTAGCGTTCGCCTTCCCTATGCTGCCCCGGGCCACTCGTACGTCCCGTCAGCCGATTTATCCTGCAAGGATTCTGCCCCCCGCACCGTAGCGGCAGACCAACCCTGGAGCGTGCGCGGTAGAACCCCGTAACGCCGGTGTTGGTTCCGGTCAAGTCCCCGGCTGCCTCTGCCGTGCCCGGGAATGCCTCTTGCGCCCCGCGGCGCGTGACAAACGAACGTTCCGGCGGGGCAGCCACGCCCCCGGCATGAACAGGAGAGTGATATGATCGATCCACGCAGGGAACGCGAAGGCGGCACCGTGAAGCCCGGTTCCAGCCAGCAGAAGCAGGCCTCGAAGCAGCAGGACCGCTCGAAAACGGAGGGCACGAATCGCGACTTCGACGAGTCGCAGCAGTCGGACAATCAGGGGCACGGCCATCCGCGCGAGGAACGCAGCACTACGCGCGACTGAGTCAGGTACTGGCGCCGGCCGGCCGGAACGTGCACCCTGTGGGCCGGCGCTTTTCGAGATGGGGCACCGGTAGGTTCGCGAGCGACCAGCCGCGACCCGGACCCGTCGCGGCTGGCGTGGCCCGGCTGGCTTATTCGCCCTGACCGACGGGTGTACCGAGCGGGGCGGGCGCTGAGGGGCTCTGGGTATCCGGGCTGCCAGTGGGCGAGATGGACCGCTCCGCGAATATCGAGGTATCGCCGCTCATCAGGCGATCGATCGGGACGGGCGCCGGGCCGCCGCCTGCCGCGACAGTGCGCCGGAGCAGGGCGACATCGGTACGCAGGGAACGCAGATCCTGAAGCATCTGCGGCCGCGGCGCGGCGGTGCGGAGCTGGGCGAGGACCCGGTCGGCGCTGGATTGAATCTGCCGCAGCTTCGATTCGAGGCTGTAGTTTTCCGAGGGGATCCATTCGAACGGCATGCGTGCCTCGAGCAGGCGGTCCGTGATGGCCTCGGCACGGAGGAACTCGTCCCCGGCCGTGCCCTCGAGCTGGCCGGCCATGGCGTTGACGAGATGCTGGTCCAGCATTTCCAGCATGTCGTGCAGCGGAGTGCCCGGACGGATCTCGGCCATCACCGCGATGGTGGCCTCAGGCACATCATCAGGCGGAGTCGTCGGGCCGCACGCGACGAGCGTAGTCAACAGAACCAGGGCAGTGGATCTCATAATGGTTTCTCTGGAGTGGCAATGGTCGTGCCCGTCGCTGCAGCTGCCCTCATGAAGTGGAGCACCGCCGGCCTGACGGACCGCGGCCGGCGCCGTGCGCGCAACGAGGACGCCTTCCTGCTGCGACCGCAGGCGCGCATCTTCGGCGTCGCGGACGGCATGGGCGGTCATGCCGCGGGCAATGTCGCCAGCCGTATCGCGATCGACGTTCTCGCCGCCGCATTCGAGCGGCCGCCCTCGCCCCGCATTCGCGCCGCCACGCTCGCTCGGCGCCTGCTCAACATCTTCGATGACGCGAACCGCGCGATTCTCGCCCACGCGGCGGAAAATCGCGAATGTGCGGGCATGGGCACGACGCTCACTGCGCTAGCGCCGCTGGCGGGCGCGGATCAGTGCGTCATCGCGCACGTCGGCGATTCGCGCGCGTATCGGCTGCGTGCCGGCGAGCTCACCCAGCTGACTCGCGACCACACCTGGGTGCAGCAGCAGGTCGACGCCGGAATGCTAACCTCGGCCGAAGCGCGCCACCACCCGCTGGCGAGTGTGCTCAGCCGCGTTCTCGGCACGGCCGCAGTGGGGCCCGCCGATACCCTCGTCGTCGATGCCGCACCCGGCGATGTTTTCCTGCTCTGCTCCGACGGGCTCACCACAATGCTCGACGATCCGGAGGTGCTCGCGCTCGTAGATGGCCAGGTGTCGCTCGAGGAGCGTGCACGCGCCCTCATCGATGCCGCCAACCAGCGCGGCGGCGTGGACAACATCACGGTGGTCCTGCTCCAGCCTGACGCCTAATGGTCGAAGTCGATACACTGAGCCGGAGCTACGGCGACTTCCAGGCCGTGCGGAGCCTCACGTTCTCCGTACGACCCGGCGAGGTGGTGGGGCTGGTGGGCCCCAATGGCGCCGGCAAGACCACCACACTCCGCTGCCTCGCCGGCATCATCCGCCCGACAGCCGGCACGATCCGCATTGCCGGTCACGACCTTCTGGCCGAGCCGCTCGAAGCGAAGGCCGCGCTCGCGTTCATTCCCGATGAGCCGCACCTCTTCCCTCACCTCACCGTGAAGGAGCATCTCCGTTTCTCCGGCCGGATCTACGGCGTTGCGGATGCCGAATCACGCGGCGACGCCCTGATCGAGGAGATGGAGCTGACGGACCGGCGTGACGCACTGCCGGACGAGCTCTCGCGCGGCATGAAGCAGAAGCTGGCAATCGCGTGCGGTCTGCTGCACCATCCACGAGTGCTGATCCTGGATGAGCCGCTCACCGGCCTCGACCCGGGCGCGATCCGCCGCATGAAGCGGACGATACGCGATCGTGCGGAACAGGGATCGGCTGTGGTCCTGAGCTCACATCTGCTCAGCCTGGTCGAAGAGCTCTGCTCGCGCATGATGGTCATACAGTCCGGGGAGATGGTGGCGATGGGTACGCTCCAGGACATCATAGCCGAGCGGCCCGGCCTCGCCGGGCGCGGTCTCGAGGACGTGTTCCTCGCGCTCACCGAGCGAACGTGAACCGGCATTTCGCCTGGTTCATCGCTCGCACGCTCCGCAACAAACTCGTTCGACAGGCGCGGCGGCTGCGCTCGCCGCGCTACGCGATCGCGGCACTCGTCGGGCTGCTCTACTTCTTCTTCATTTTCGGCGGGTGGACGGTCGACCGCGAGATGAGCGGCGCGTGGATCGACGTGGGACGTACCGCGGGTCCGCTTCTGATCGCGCTGTTCGCTTCCTGGTGGTGGCTGTGGGGCGGCCACCGATCCGGACTGATTCTCACGCCCGCAGAAACTCACCTCCTGCTTCCGGCGCCGCTCACCCGAGCACAGCTGATCCGCTTCAAGATCATGCAGGCGCAGCCTGCAATCGTTCTCTCTGCACTTCTGGGCACACTGCTGACGCGTGGCGCAGGGCTGCCATGGCCGCTGCGGCTGCTGTCGCTCTGGCTGCTCATCGCGACCCTGCATCAGCACCAGATCGCAGCATCCCTTGTTCACGCAGCTGCGGAAGAGCATGGGCGGCGCGGACTGCGACGCAACTTTGTGCCAGTCGTGATCTTCGGCATCGGGTTCAGCGTCCTGATGTGGTCGCTGTTCGGCGCGGTCATGGATGTACGCGCGGCCGGGTTCAGCCACGCGGCCGGGCGGTTGACGGCTCTGCTCGAGGAGCCCGGCCCGAAGATCGTGCTCGCGCCGTTCCGAATCCTGCTCGCTCCGGCAGTCGCGACGACGTTGGGTGACTGGCTGGTGTCGTTTGCCGCCGCGTTCGCAGTTCTCGCGGTGCACTACGTCTGGGTAGTCCGAATGGATGCGGCATTCGAGGAGACCGCCGCCGCGGAGGGCGAGCGACGCCAGGAGCTCACAGCCGCAATGCGGGCGGGCGGCATATCGCAGCTGAAGCTTGCACAGCGCAAGCGCACAGCCACACTGGCTTCGCCCTGGCTGCCCCTGCACCCGCTCGGCAGGAACGCGTATGCGATCTTCTGGAAGAATATTCTTTACGCCCAGCGCGCGGTCCGATCCATTCGCTTCCTGATCGCAGCCGTCGTGGTGATCACCGTCGTCGTATCCATGAACAGCGGGAGTGCGGGCGAGGACGTGGTTCAGTTCGTCGGCATCGTGCTGCTGGCAGTCGCCGGGATGCTGTCACTGTTCGGTCCGATCGCCGTGCGTAACGATCTGCGCATGGATCTGAAGCACATCGACCTCCTGCGCACCTACCCGCTTCGCAGCCGTGATCTCGCGGCGGCAGAGATCGCGGCGTCCACTCTGACGCTGACAGTCCCGCAGGTAGTGCTCGTCGCCGGTGGCTGTATTCTCCTGGCCGCGGCCGGAGTCTTCAACCTGCCGAGCGCGGCAATCCTCGTTGCAGCGGCCGTGCTGCTCCTGCCGCTGATCAACGCGCTCGCACTCCTGATCCAGAATCTGCTCGCTCTGCTCTATCCGTCCTGGGTGCGCCTCGGCGGCGACGACAGCGGCGGCATGGAGGCCGTCGGCCAGAACATGATCATCA
>DATABQ010000614.1:0-6417 GCA_036259495.1 Longimicrobiales bacterium
ACCTGAACGCGCTCTCGGAGTTCATGGGGCTGCTGCTCATCATGTCGGTTCCGGCGATCGCCATCGACATGGCGGGCGCCGTGATGACGACGAGCTATCTCAACTTCGGGGAGGAGCAGGATCACGTGCTGTGCGTCAACACGGGAATGATCATCGGCGATGAGCACATCCGCGGTCATTTCCTGCTGATTCCGGACGCCACATCGCTCCAGATCATGCTCAGGGAGATGAAGCTGGGCTGATGAGCACGCAGTCGACGCCCCCCAACACAGCGACAATGCCGTGGTCGGACCGCGGCGACATCAGCAGGCATGCCGCCGCATCCCCGCGCTCGGAGCGCGATCTCGAGATTCTGCGCGCGCTCGCACGCCGCATCAATCCGCAGGACGCCGGGGCCCATAACAACCTGGGCGTCGTGTTCTACAACAAGGGTCTCTACAATGAGGCCGTAGGTCACTTCGAGCATGCCCTCGAGATCGACCCGCGCATGCAGGTCGCCGAGCGGAATCTCCAGATCGCCTACTTCGGGACCGGCCACTTCGAGCGGAAGAGCGCGGAGCTGCGGCTGCGGCTGGAGGCGGATCCGAACGATGCCGAGGCGCGCGACGAGCTCGCGCGGACGTACTTCAACAGCGGCGACCTCGAAAACGCGGTGCGCGAGCTGACGGCGTTGCGCGAAGTGCGTCCGGACGAGGCGGCCGTGCACCAGCGGCTGGCGCGCGCGGAGCTCAAGCGTGGGAACCTGGAGGCCGCACTGCGCGCGCTGCGGCGGGCGGAGGCGCTCGATGACGCGAATCCGCGCGTGAAGTTCATGATCGGCGAGGTCCAGTATCAGCGCGGTCTGAGCGCGGATGCGCGCGAGCCGCTCGAGCGCGCCATTCAGCTCGATCCGGAGCTGGCCGATGCGTATCACCTGCTCGCGTTCGTCTATGGTGACCTGGGCGACAACGATCGCGCGACGAAGACGGCGACGCGCGCCGCGGAGCTCAATCCCAGCTATGCAAAGGCGGAAGCGGGGCTCTCGCTCGACAGCTACAGCACGGCGCGCTACGAGGAGCTGATCGGGGATCGTGGCTCCAACATGCCCGAGGTCGCGGCCGGCGGTGAGCTGGCGCACTACAACCTCGGTCTCGCGTTCCGTCAGAAGGCGCTGTACGACGAGGCGCTGCGCGAGTTCCGGCTGGCGACGGAGCGAGGCGAGGACATGTACCTCGTGCAGCAGGCGCAGGCGGAGATGATGCTGCTGCGCGGCGACAGCGCGTCGTCCGTCGATCTGTACGCGTCGCTCCTCGAGCACGAGCCGGGGAGCCCGAAGCTCTGGAACGAGCTCGGCGTCGCGCGGCACCAGACCGGCTCGCTCGATGAGGCGGAGGAGGCGTATCGCCATTCGCTGGAGATCGATCCGAACTACGCGCTCGCGTGGAACAACCTCGCCGTAGTACTCCATCACCGATCGCAGCCGGGAGCGGAGGAGGCATTCCGCGCGGCGCTGAGAGAAGGTCGTGCGCTCGGGGATGCGTGGCGCAACTTTGCACTGCTGCTGCACCGCGAAGGCCGGCGCGAAGAGAGCCTGAAAGCGTACGAGTCGGCGATCGAGGCAGACCCCGCATCGGCGCAGGCATGCACGGGAAGCGGAATACTGCTGCTGGAGATGGGCCGTGCGGATGAAGCGCGTGCGCATCTCCTGCGCGCCGTGGAGCTCGATCCGAATCTGGCGGAGGCGCGCTACCACCTCGCGTTCACGCTCTCGGCCCTCGGCGATTACACGGGCGCTCTCCGCGAGACGAAGCACGCACTCGATCTGAACCCCTACATTCCGAGCCCGCGGTTCCGGCTGCTCATCGATCTGCAGTATGAGGAGGCGAGCGTGCTCGCACCGGAGCTCGACGTTTCGTCACGCGTCGCGGGCGGAGAAGTCGTCGAGAGCTTCACGTTCCACGAGGGGGCTCTCGATGCGGTGTTCGGTGACAGCGCGACCGCATCGCCGACGACGGCGCCGGATCGTCAGGAGCATCCGGACGAGAGCGCGGGACGGGAGCTGCTGGATTCCGCGAGGCAGGGTCTGGAGCGCGGTCTCCTCGAGCAGGCGAGCACGGACGCCCAGCGCGCGGGGGTGTCGGGTGCCCCGCGCATCGACGTGCTCATCCTCCAGGGTGAGATCTTCCTCAGGCGGGGGCTCTCCGGTGAAGCGGTGGACCGCTTCAATGATGCGCTTGCGGAGATTTCGCGAAGCGATGTCAGCGAACAGGACGAGCTGCTGCGCCAGGCTCTGCATGGAGCCGCCCGGTCGCTGCTCGATCTGGGCCGCATGGCGGAGGCGGTGGAAGCCGCCGAGCGCCTGTGTGAGCTGGCGGCGGGCGACGTCGAAGCGCTGCGGACTCTCGGCGGTGCGCTGGCGCGCGTGGAGGACTACGCTCGCGCCGCACTGGTGCTGGAGCAGGCACGGGAGTCCGCGCCGGATGACGTGCACCTGCTGATGGAGCTGGGCGCGGCGTACGCTGCGGCAGGCAATAGCGCGCGCGCACAGGAGGTACTCCGCCGCGCGATCGCGAACGACAGCATGGCGGTCGGTGCACGGACGACGCTGGCGAGTGTGCTGGTGCGCGAGGGCCGCATCGATGAGGCGGAGGCGGAATACCGCGCTGCGCTGCGCGTGCTGCCCAGCTACGGCGAAGCGGCGTTCGGGCTGACCGACGTCCTGGAGCGCAGAGGCCGCATGCGTGAGGCGCTGCACGTTCTCATTGACCTGCTCACAACGGATCCATATGCGATCGATGCGCTGGTGCGGCTCGCGGACCTGCTCATGAAGGGCGGCCACGTGAAGGAGGCGGAGCAGGCATACCGGCGGGCACTGCGGTTCGAGCCGGGCAACGAGCGCGCTGCGGCCGCGCTGACCGAACTCGGATCCGAGAGCTGATCGATGGCGATCGAAGGCGCACTCGCGGAGCTGAGCATTCAGGACGTGCTCCAGCTGCTCGAGCTCGCGCACAAGACCGGCGTGCTGACCGTGCGCTCGGAGCGGCTGAATGACGAGGCGATCGTGCACCTGTCGCGGGGCGCGATCGTGTTCGCCGTGCGCCGCCGGTCGACGCGCCGGCTCGGCCAGCTGCTGATCCGGGCGGGCAAGCTGACGCAGCGCGAGCTGGATCGCGCGCTCGAGCTCCAGCGGTCCGATCCCACGCGCCGTCTCGCCGAGATTCTGCTGGAGATGGGTAGTGTCGGAGAGGAAGAACTGGAGCGTCAACTCCGATTTCAGATGGAGGAGACGATCTATGAGGTCATGCCGTGGGATGAGGGGTACTTCAAGTTCGAGGAGCGCGGCGAGATCGGCGAGCAGCGGCTGCTCGCCCGCGTGCGTGTCGAGTCTCTGCTCATGGAGGGTGCTCGACGGATCGATGAATGGACGCGGCTGGAGACGAAAGTACCCAGCCCGGAGGCGGTACCGGTTCTGGCCGCGAGCGCCGATCGGGAGATGACGCCGCTCGAGCTCCGCTCGGACGAGTGGGAGGTCCTGGCGGAGATAGACGGCGATCGCGACGTGCGTCAGCTCGCCGCCGATCTGGGTCGTTCCGCGTTCGATGTGGCGAAGATCGTCTACGGTCTCGTGAGCACGGGTGTCCTGGAAGTGACGGAGCGGCTGACGCGGATTCCGGAGCTCGAGCTCAAGGGTGCGGTCGAGGAAGTGGAAACGCTGCTGCAGAACGGCCGGGCGGAGGAAGCGCAGAAGCTCGCGGCACAGCTGGAGACGTCGTTTCCGGAGCGCGCGGATCTGGCAGTGCTGTCCGGACGCGCACTCGTTGCGCAGAACCGCATGCGTGCCGCGACGGAATCGTTCTCACGCGCGGTGGGGCTCGATCCACTCGCAATGGACGCGCATTACCTGCTCGGCTTCGCGGCGATCCGCACGGGTGAGCTGGAGCGGGCGACGAAGGCATGGGAAACGTTCCTGAGGCTGGCGCCGAACGGCGAGCCGCGGCAGCTCGCGGCGCAGGCGCTGGCCTCACTGCGCGCGCTGACGCAGGTGGTGCGGCGCGTGATGGTGAATTGAGGCGATGAAACAACCGGCACAGGCAGACATGCAGCGGTGGAGCGAAGAAGTCGCTCGTGATCCGCGCTCGCTCGCATTCCTCCCGCTCGCACGTGCGTACCGGAAGCAGGGATTGCGCGATGCATCGCTGCAGCTGTGCCTGCGCGGCCTCGAGGCGTATCCGTCGCATGTGGAGGCGCACGGGCTGCTGGCGATGCTCTATCTGGACACGGGCGATCACCAGAGGGCGGCCGACGAGTGGTCGATGGTGCTGCGCGTCGATCCGGACAACTTCGAGGCGCTGCGCGGCATGGGCTTCTGCTATCTCGAGCAGGACCGCCTGAGTCGTGCCCGTCAGATGCTCGAGCGCGCCGCGCTGCTGCGCCCATCCGATCCGACCGTGCAGGAGGCGCTGCGCGTGCTCGGCACGCGTCAGGAGATCGCCGAGAAGGGACTCTCGTCTGCGCCGGACGTCGCGTTCGGCGATGATCCATGGGCGGCGACGTCGGATGGCGGACCCGTGTTCATGCTGGCTCCGGCAGCGTCGGCCGAAGAGGCGGAGGCAAGTGCTGCGAATGCGGGGACAGAGAACACGCAGCCCCAGGCGGATGTGCCTCCGCGGGCACCCCGGGCGGTGCCGGTCACTGGTCCCGTACCGCTCGATCCGATGCTGCTGTTCGACGATCTTCTCAGCGCCGGCCCGCTGCTCGGCGCACTGCTCGTGGACGTGAAAGGCCTGGTGCTGGCCGGGCGGCTGACGGAAGCGATGCGCGGAGATCCGGCAGTGCTCGGTGCGGTACTCGGCGGTGCGATCGGCGAGGCGACACGCACGGCACACCACCTCGCGCTGGGCACGTGGCGCGGCATCCTGCTCGACTCCGAGCATGCGCTGCTGCATCTCGCGCCGGCCGGCAGTGATGCAGTCATGGTGCTGGCCGCGCGGCGCGATGCGCCCGCAGGATGGATGCTGCGCGCATCGGCGCATGCGATCGGCCAGGCTCAGCTGTACATGGAGGAGTACGCATGAATCAGCTCTTCAGCGCTGCGGTCGAGCGCGTGAGCCGCGTGGCGGGAGTGCGCGGTGCACTGCTGGTCGAGAGCGAGGCCGGCGTGCCGGTCGTGTCGGAGCTGCGCGAAGGCGTGAACGAGACGGCGATCGCGGCACTCGCCGCATCTCTGTTCCGCCGCACGGCGGCCGCGAGTGAGACGGCGGATTTCGGACGGCTGAACACGCTCCAGCTGGAGGCGGATGACGGCCACGTGGTGGCAGTCGATGCCGGCGACCTGATCCTGGTCGTCGTGGTCGATCACGATGCGCAGCTGGGGCTCGTGCGCTACGAGGCGCATCGCGCGGCGGAATCGCTGGCATGAGAGGCTCCGAGCTGCCGAGGCTGGTCGATGCGCTGCGTGGGCCGATCCACGTGTTCGTGCGCGAATCGCGTGCTCGCATCGCGCTGCTCGTCAGCGGTGCCGGGCAGGTGCTGGCGCAGCACGGATTCGCACGCGGCTATCACGTGATGAACGTCGCCTCCCTCGCCGCAGCCACACACGCGTCATCGCGCGCGCTGGCGGAGCTGTCCGGCGCGTCTCGGTGGGAGCACCTCTATCACGGCGGCCGCGAGAGGCAGCTGTTCCTGGCGCCGCTCAGAACGCCGCTGGGGGAGCTGATCCTCGTCGTCATTTTCGACGCGGATTCCTCGCTCGGGATCGTGCGGCTGTTCTACGAAAATCTCGAGAGAGAAGTCGCGGCGCTTCCGGAGTTCCAGCAGCAGCCGGAACGCGCCGATCAATCGAGCTTCGAGCAGGATCTCGAAGCCGGCCTGGAGTACACGTCGCCGGAAGCAGCAAGCGAGGACTGATGTCTCTGGTCAATTATTCGACACGTGAGATCACGTGCAAGATCGTCTATTACGGACCCGGTCGGTCCGGCAAGACGAGCAATCTGCAGTACGTGCACGGGTACGTCCCCGAAGAGCGCAAAGGCCCCATGGTCTCGCTCGCGACGGAGACGGATCGCACGTTGTTTTTCGATTTCCTGCCGCTCGATCTGGGCACGATCTCCGGGTTCCGCACGCGCATGCAGCTCTACACGGTGCCCGGGCAGGTCTACTACAACGCGACGCGGCGGCTGGTGCTGCGCGGCGCGGACGGCGTCGTGTTCGTGGCGGACTCGCAGCCGGAGCAGTGGAACGAGAATATCGACAGCCTGCGCAACCTGCACGAGAACCTGCTCGAGGAAGACATCGATCTGAAGACGTTCCCGATGGTCATCCAGTACAACAAGAGGGACCTTCCGGGCGTGCTGCCGGTCGCGCAGCTGGATGACACACTGAACTTCCGCGGCGTGCCGTCCTTCCCGGCAGCGGCGGTTACGGGCGATGGTGTGTTCG
>DATABQ010000615.1:0-7300 GCA_036259495.1 Longimicrobiales bacterium
GCAAGCGATCGAAAGGAAAGGGCCCGGCGTGACTGCACTCATCGATGATCGTTCCCGGCCGACGTTGCGCGAGCAGATCGGCGAGCTGCTGACCTCGTGCACGACAGCCGACATTGCCGTGGGCCATGTGCGGCTCGCGGCGCTCGATCTCACTGCTGCCGAGACGCGCGGGCTGCGACGGTGCCGTATGCTGCTGGGACGGCTCGACGCCTCCGCTCTGACCGACTTCGGGTATACGGACGACCGGGTCGATGCGCACATGCAGACGCTACGCGCGTTCCTGGAGTCCGGCCGTGTCGAGATCCGGAGCGCCGGACTCAGCGCGTGGGCGCCCGATTTCTCCGTGTATCGCGGCATTCGTGAAGGCGGCGGCATCTGCCTCATGGGCGCGCACTACTTCCGCGATCCCGTTGCCGTCAACGGCCCGACATTCACAGCGGTGCTGAGCGACGTCAGGTCCGTGGCGGCCGCCGTCGCGAGGTTCGACGCACTGTGGGACCGCAGCCATGATGTTCTGGAGCCGGTCCTCACGGCCGTTCATCGGCGACAGTCGTTCTGTGCAATGTGACGCGCGCGATGTGGCGCTGCGCATGCTCGATGCGTGCTTCCGCAGGCACGCGCCGCCCGCACCCGGTCTGGAGCCGTTCCAGGAGCATGCACGCCAGCGACTGCGCGGGATCATCAGCCATCGTCGCGGCGCGATCCTCGCCGACAGCGTCGGACTCGGCAAGACACACGTCGCGGTTGCGCTGATCCGTGATGAGATCGAGGCGGGCGGAACCGCTCTCGTTGTCGGGCCGGCCCAGCTGCGCACGCACTGGAATCGCCACACGCGCGGCATCGAGAGGTGCCGCTGGATGTCGCACACCGCGCTCTCGCGCGCGACGCGGACCGTCGCTCCGGCATCGCTCATTGTCGTCGATGAAGCACACGCGTTCCGCAATCCGCATACGAGGCGGTACGCTGCACTCGCCCTGGTGTGCGAACAGGCGCGGGTACTGCTGCTGAGTGCGACGCCGGTCAACAATTCGCTGTTCGACTTCTACCATTTGCTGCGGCTCTTTGCGGCTCGGAGTTGTTTCATCGACATCGCCGTGCCCGACCTGCTGTCCGCGGTCGAGGCGGCTGTGCGTGGAGGGACGGGCGCGGAGCTCCGTCGCGTTGCAGATGCCGTCATGGTCCGTCGCACGCGCCGCGCAGTGTCGGCTTGGGCGACTCGCGACCATCAGGCGCGTCTGCGATTCCCCAGCCGCGGCCCCATCGAAGTGGTGCAGTACGATATCGGAGCGGCGTACCCGGACGTGTCGCGGCTCGTGCGACGAGTGATTCCGGCACTCACGTTCCCGGCGCATGGTGCCGGCGGTGACAGCGCGCCGCGCGAGCTCATGCGGCTCGGCCTGCTCAAGCGACTCGAATCGAGCCACTGGGCTTTTCACGCATCGGTGCGCAGACACATCCGCCTTCTCGATCGCTTCATTGCAGCCGCGGCCGACGGCCTGCTGTTCGATCCGCGCATCGACGGTCCCGGCAATGTAGACATAGATGGCGCCGTACAGCTCTCGCTCCAGTCCATCACTCTCCGGGAGTGGCCGCGCTCACTCGATCGCGCGCGACTCGTGGAATCCGCGCGGCGCGATCTGGATGCGCTTCGCGAATTGAGCGGTTCTCTCGCACGCGGCAGCGATCGCGCTGATCCGAAGATGCTCCGGCTCGGGGAGCTGATCGACGGCTGCAGCGCGAAGATCGTTCTGTTCACCGAGTATCAGGAGACCGCGCGCGGGTTATGGCGTGCGCTCGCGACCCGGCCCGGCGTTGCGCTCGTGCATGGCGGCGATGCGCGGCTCGGCCGCAACCGCTCGAGCCGCAGGGCGGTCATCGAACGATTCGCACCGATCGCGAACGGCGCCCGTGCCCCGCGTACCACCGAGCGGGTGAGGCTGCTCATCGCCACGGACGTCCTCGCCGAAGGCATGAACCTCCAGGATGCAGCGGTTGTCGTCAGCTACGACCTGCCGTGGAATCCGGTGCGGCTCGCGCAACGTATCGGGCGCATCGACCGACTCGGGTCTCCCCACGAGCGTGTTCGCGCAATTGCGTTCAGACCGGACCGCGGCGTGGACGAGCTGCTCGGCCTCATGCGTCGCATCCGGAGAAAGCTGCACGCGATTCGGATCGTCGGCGGCGATGCGCCATGGTCGCTTGCCGGGGCCCGCCGTGCGACGCGCGTTGTGGATGAAATCGATGCCGCTGGCGACGCGCGCGAGCAGGTGTACGCATTGTGGCGCCGGGTTGGCGGCAGCTCGCAGATACGCCAGAGATGCAGCGGCGACGGAAGCGCGGCCGTAGCCGTGGTGCCGTCCACCAGACTCGATGGCGCGCTCTGCTGTTTCCGGACGGGCGGAGAGGTGCTCCTCGTGCTCACCTCGCCGGACGGACGGCCTCAGGTCGGGACCGCCGCATGCTGGCAAGCACTGCACGAGGCGGTCCTTTACGCCATGGGAGGAGGACCAGGGCAGCCGCTGGCTGGCGATGGTGCTGTGGAAGCGGCGGCCGTGGCGGCCGAGCGGGAGGCCCGCCGGACACTCCGCCCCCGCCGATCGCGGGCACGGAAGGAAGCCGTACGACCGCCGGATGGCGCGGCCGGTCTGGCCGGCGCGGCCGTGCTGCGCTGGCTCGCTGAACAGCCAGGCGGGCCTCAGCCAGACGAGCTGGAGCAGGCCGACGCCATCCTGCGCCGGCTGAGCGCCGATGGCCCCGCCGGTGCCGACGTCCGCATCCGACGCCTGCTCCGCGCGAGCTCGCCGGATGAGGCGGTAGTGGCACTTGCGTCAGCGGCGGCGAACCCGCCCTCGGCGGCGAAGCCCTCCGCAGCGAACACGCCCTCGGCCGTGAACCCGCCCGGAGCTGAGTCCTCGAAGACGCAGGGTAGTTCGGCCGCCTACCTGACGTTGCTTGCTGTCCTGCTGTTCCGGCGCGGTGATGCGCCGACTGGAGCCTGACGGCATATGGTAATGCGCCCATCCGATGCCGGCCCCCGGCTCGATGCCGCACCCCTCCATACCGCAGCGGTCTGGTGCCGGATCAGGTGACATCCGGCGTCCTGTTCCCGTTGACCGACTCCGCGCACGTGTTTATCTTTGGAGGCTCACACATTCCCGCGTAGCTCAGTTGGTAGAGCAGGTGACTGTTAATCACCGGGTCAGAGGTTCGAGTCCTCTCGCGGGAGCTTCGTAAAGCACGCGGTCCTGGGCCTTCCGGATACTCTCCGGACGGCCCTTTTCCGTCTATTAGAATCGTTCCGTAGCGGCCGCCACTCTCCACGTCTGGACTCTTCGGCAGGCACTGAATCGAACTCGCAGTCGCCATTTGAAGCACTGAGCAAGCGGATTGCTCCGCAGTTCCACCGTTGCTACACTGTGCAAAGTCATCCTTCATGCGGCCGCCCCCCTCCTGCCGCTGTCGCTGATCGCTTACTCCCGTCGAGGATGCGACCATGAACCGCACCATTCTGCTCATTGCCCTGGCCGCAATTCCGGTGGGCTGCGGCGATCCTGCCGGGCCACGGGAGTGGGAGCCTGTCGAGTTCTCGACTCCCGCGATCGAGGGCGACACGGTAGACGCGATTCTGCCGAACCCCGTGGTGGTCACTGTTCGCTTGCCTGATGGTCAACCTGTGCCGAATGCCCGAGTCGCGTTCCAGACGACGAACGGATACGTCACCGGCGGCCAGGCTGGTTTCGACTGGTTGAGGGCGTGGTATGCCAGAACGGATACGGACGGCCGGGCGGCCGTCCGGTACCGGCTGGGCAGCAGCACGACGGAGCCGGCAAGGCTGACCGTGAGAACCAGCGTCGATGAAGCCGTGCTCGAGCTGAACGTCCACCCCGGCGCTCCGGTGGGGCTGCGCGCTTTCCCTGCGGAAACCGCTGTTGCCGTCATGGACACATACACGCCCGCCGTGCTGCCTGTGGATCGGCACGGCAATCCGCGCCCGGGCGCGATCGCCGCAACGTTCAGCTTGCGGCAGACGGATGTCGCGCAGGTGGATGGGAGCGATCTCACCATTGTGGCCCCGGGGAAGGCAATCATCGACTGGAGCGCCGACGGCCTGGATGGCACGGCAATCGTCTATGGCATGCCCCCCGGGCGGCTCGCCATCGCCTCGCGCGACGGGATCGATGTATTCGACATGGGAACCGGTTCGCTCCAGCACATCGCGGACGAGCCGTCCGGGTGCGTGAGATGGCATCCGGATGGCGAGCGGATGCTGCGGGAAAACCTCGTCATCGTCCAGGCGACCGGCGAGGCCGCCCGTGTCCCGACGGGGAACGATTCGATCGTTGCCGGCTGCGGCGAGTTCACTGCGGATGGCGCGTGGATCTTCTTCGAGGGTCGCCGAGCGACGGAGGATACCTGGTTCATCTGGCGGATCCGGCCTGACGGCACACAGCTCGAGCAGATCACGGCCGGACATGGAACGATGCCGTCCCCATCGCCGGACGGGACCCGCGTGGCGTTCCGTCGCAAGGGCGTCCTGTACGCGAACGTGCAGTGGGTTGTGGTCGCGACCGTTGGCAGCGCTGCGCTCGATACCATCTCGCCGCCAATCAACTACTGCTATCTGGACGCGATATGCGCGGGCGGTATTACAGCCCTGCGCTGGTCACCGACGGGAGAGTGGATCGCCTACGCGACAAAATCGCAAGAGTTGCGAGGCGGTGGACGTACGTCAGCCAGACCAGGTACGGCAGTCTGGTACGCCTCATCCGCCCTGACGGAACCGAGACACGATACATCGGACCCCCCGGCAGCGAGCCGCACCATCACGGCTTCTGGGGAGACGTCAGCTGGTCACCGGATGGTGAATGGGTTTTCGGTCCATCGTTCATGGATTCGCGGATCCGTCTCGTTCACATCGCATCGGGCGGGGAGGTGCTGCTGAACTCCTCCATAGGGGCATTCGGGAATTCGGCGTGGACGTCGAACTGATCGCCACCGCCCGCGCCGCCTCCACTTCCCGTCGCACGGCCGCTGCCGGTAGATTCCATCCTGAACTTCCGACGTCCAGGAGAAATCGAGAATGCATCTGAAGTTGAATCACATCGCGCTGCCGCTCACGTTCGCGGCGCTGGCCGCGTGCGCTCCCGACGTGGGCCTGACTCCATCGGACCGGCCGATGACGCCACCTGCGGCCGCGTTCGACCCCGACCTGTCGTTCTTCGACGGCCGTACGCCAGGCGAGGAGGGCGGCACCACAGCGTGGGGCCAGGCTCTGCAGACTGTCGCTAAAGCACGCGCCGACATGGAGATGCTCCAGGTGCCCGAGGCGCTGCTACGCGCGGCTTCGTCGGTCGAGGGGACACGCGACGGCTCGTCCTGGCGGTGGCCGTTCAGCACGACTGTCGATGGCGATCCGTATGACGGTGAGTTGCGCAGCAGCATCATCGGCGAGCAGTACGAGTGGCTCCTGTACGTGGAAGCGCCGGACCATTCGCCGCCGCTCACGGACTACATCTGGGCGCAGGGCCGGACGGGCTCCGGCAACTTCGACGGGATCTGGTGGCTGGCGGACGCAGAGGCGGGCACGGACACGATCGCTGCGGCCGTGTCGTGGGCGCTCAACCTGGAGAACAAGGTGAACTTCACGTTCGCCGCGTCCGACACATCCGGCTGGCAGTACGAGCCGTCTTCGAACATCAACGTCCTGACGAGGGTCGCATTCGATCAGCCGCGAGCGCGTGTCACCTGGAACGCTCTGACCGGCGAAGGCAGCACGTGGGTCGCTGGCCTGACGACCGCGTGCTGGGACGAGGATCTCAACGACATCGTCTGCTGACCCGGCAGCTGGGATGCGGAAACGGCCGGCAGGAGTGTTCGCTCCGGCCGGCCGTTTTCCGTTTCGCCCTGTCTAGCGGATGCCGCGGGCCTGTCTAGCGGATGCCACGGGGGAAACCGCCTCCGCGCGGTAGCGATGGACGGCGCGAGGTGCGCGGCGCCCGTTCGTTGATGAGCCCACCGCGCGGGCCGCGATCGTTCACCAGGACTGCCGGCCCCGCGGGACCCGCGACCGTTCCGCCGCGCGGGTGGATCGCACAGTCATCGTCGACGCCGCCGGCGCCGCCGCGGATGATCACCGCACCCTCGCGCCCGATGCGGCCGGGCAGCGGGTTCGGCTCATCCATGATGCCCGTGTCGCCCCAGTTGCGGTCGGGCACCGGGCCGAGGCCCGTGCTCACACCCGTCGGCTTGCCGCCGCCCTCCTCCACGGACGGACCGCTCGCGTTCTCCACCGGTTCGGCCTTCGGGTGCACGTGCTGCTCGACCGGCACGGACTCGACGGCGGCCGGCGCATACGCCGTCGCACCTGCGACCGCGTTGCCGAGCGGCTCCGGCATCGGCTCTGGTGTTTCGGGCGCCGGAGCCGGGACATCCGGCGCCACGGGCTTCGCCGGCTCCGGGCGATGCACCTCGAGGTCCGAAGCAACCGGCACTGCGTCGCCTGCCGGCATGAGGGCCAGGTCCGGCGCCTCGTCACGTTCGTCGAGCGCCGCGTCGACAGCCGTGTCCGTCGCAGGCTCGGAACATGCCCCGACCACCAGGATCAGACTGGAAAGGAAAATTCGCGCGCGCACTGGCGCCTCCAGGGTGAGAGTCGACAGCTTGAAGCTCAGCGGCTGCGGATACCAGCGCCTGGCCGCATTTCCCGCGCCGGACCGTAAGTTCAATAATGAACCCGATCGACGATAGCATCGTGTCACTCCTGAGCGACAGATTGGCGTCCGGCAAAGAGGACACAACCGGGCGCTCCCACAGCTCTCTGCCGAATCGTCCGAGCCTGTCGCTCCCGGCCCGCAGGCGCATTCCGGCACCGGCCATGGCCATATCCGCCCTTCTCGCCATGACCCTCGCCTGCGCACCCGCCGATGAACCCGGGGATGAAGCGGCGAACGCCGACGCACCCGCGAACACTGCTCGCGGCGATGCGCTCGCGGACACGCTAACGCAACGGATCCAGGAAGCGTACGACTTCACCCAGCCCAACGTCGTCGAGCGCATGAGCGCGCTGTATCCGGACACCGGACGGGTCATCTCGGCGAGCGGCGGATACGTGACCACCACGGTCGACTCGCTTCGCCAGGGACTGGCGGATTTCTGGGCGAACGTCGGCACCAACATGACCGGCCCGCGGTGGGAATGGGGGGAGATTCACGTCGACCGGCTCTCCGACGATGCTGCCGTTCTGACCGCCACGTGGTCGATACCTCACATTGCGCCGACCGGCAGACCGCACACCATCCGC
>DATABQ010000616.1:0-3680 GCA_036259495.1 Longimicrobiales bacterium
GCCACCGTGAGCCTGCCCCCGGGAGTAGATCTCCGCGTTCGCCCTGTCTGCGCCCTCAGGTTGCTGCTGGCGCACGAGCTCATCGATCACGAGATCGTTGTCGACCTTGAGTCCGATCACGTCCGTCACCACGTGCTCGATGATCTGCAGCTCTGCCTCCGTACCGATCCGCCCTGACATCTGCACGCGGCCGTCAGACACCAGGAAGTCGAGACGTGCTGCGTCGATGTCCGGGTGCTCCTCCAGCTGCTCCCTCACGAGCGCCTGAATCTCCTCATCCGTCATCGACTCGATGTCGTAGAAATCCTCGTAGTCCTCGGCCATGCGTACCTCCGCTCAGAAATGAATCGACAGACCCGCCGCCAGTGCGAAGTTCTGCTCCCATTCCGAACGTGAAAGCCTGGCCCCGTTCTCGGTGAGGAGGAACGCCTCGGGCACGGGCAGCTTCCAGAACATGTCCCGTGCATCCACACGGATCGACACGCGCGACGTGGGGAACCAGTCGACACCGGCACCCAGCTGTCCGGCGAAACTCGTGCCGAAGTCGAATCTGGCGTTTGCCGGCAACTCCGCTTCGATCTCCGAACCTCCAGCGACGTCGAGCGCCAGACCGGCGCCCACTATGGCAAAGGGCTGCAGTCCGTGCCACGTGCGCGCGCCGGGGAGGTTGAGACGAAGGTTGCCCATTACGGTCAGGAGGCCGAAATCCGTCTCACCCAGAGGCTCGTAGACCGATTCCGTCTCGTCGAACACAGTGTCGCGGATCACGCGCGTCGTTGGCATATACCCGGCCTCGACGTTGATCGCGAACGGACCGGACACGCGCAGCGCCCACGATGCACCGAATATCGGGGCCGATTCCGGGCCGTTGTCGATTGTGCCGTCGGACGCGGCCACATAGCCGCCCCACAGGCTTCCGAACTGACTGTGATCGAGGAAGCGATATGGGGAATCGACGCTCTGCGCGCTCGCAGGGGCGGCGAGAGCGAACACGGCAACGGCAGTCCATGTGCAGAAAGCTGAGATGCGCTTCATTGTCACTGTTGGTGTCCTCGTGGGTTGGCGGCGCCCTCGGCGGGCGTTCCGCGGCCGGAAGGTAGGCCGCGTACGAACGCAGCCGCAAGCCGTTCCGCCCTGTTACCGCCCCACGATGCGCGATGTGCCGTTTCCGGCCGCTGCGATCTGTAAAATCGCTCAGCTGCGCGGCTGTCGCGTCACCCGCACCTGAGCGAGGGTGATGCCGGCGAGGATCACTCCGGCGCCGACGATCTGCCCCGCCGTGGGCACCTCGCCAAGCTGCAGCCATGCGGCGATCAGGGCGATCACCGGCACCAGGTTCGAGTACGCCGCCGTGCGCGTGTTCCCGATCTGTCGCACGCCGTAATACCAGATCAGATACGCGAGGCCGATGCTCAGTGCGCCGGCGTAGACCACGCCGAACCACGCTCCCGCAGAGATCGCGGTGAGGTCCGTGCGAAGTACGGCCGGCAGCCCGATGAGCGTGAGCCCGATCGCGCCCGTCCAGAGCGTCCACGCGGTGAACTGCACAGAGCCGTAGCGCTCGATGAAAGGGCGGCTGCCGACGGTATAGACGGCCCATGATACGGACGCGCCGATCATCAGCAGGTCACCGAGCAGGGTCGCTCCCTCCTGCCTGGCCGCGCCGCCGAACATCACGACCAGAGCAATGCCGAGGAATGTGGCGATCACACCCAGCCATGTGCGCGCGCCGACCTTCTCATGGCCCAGCCCCGCCGAAAGCAGCGCGGTCATGATCGGCGTCGCGGCCAGCAGCAGACTCGCCGTGCCCGCACGCGTGAGAGCGAGCCCGAAGATGAAGAACTGCTGATAGAAGACGTTGCCGAGGACGCCGAGGCCGAACACCCGCAGGCGGTCTCCGCGGGCGGGCCAGAGAAAGCCGCCACGGCGCCGCAGCGCAGCCAGCACGACGAGAGCGGCCAGCGGGAACCGGAGGGCATTGAACGCGAGCGGACTCAACTCGGAAAGCGCGTCCTTCGCGACGGGGAAGTTGATTCCCCAGATCAGCACCATGAGCAGCAGAGCGGCGTGCGCGCTCGCAGCGGGCGGGACTCCGGCGCCGGGCAGCGGCACGGCAATTTGGGTCTTCATGGCGGCGGAAGATCCCCGCGCCTGCATTGCGCCGCAAGGGCAACTCCAGCCGGACGCGGAACCCATTCTGCAGAACGGCCCATCCGGACCTGCCGGCGCCCTTCCGGTCGGGCCGTGCGTACCGGCCAGGCGCCGACCGGGGCGCCGCAAACCCGACCGTTCCGGTCCACTCGCAGGAGCAGGCTCGTCGGGACGGATCCATGGCGCCCGCGGCCGTTCTGCAGAATGGGTTCCGCGTCCGCTTGCGGGGGCATCGAGATTTGCCCTACCTTCGCCGCGGTCCGCCCGATATCTCGAGCAACGGAGGACGGGAATGGTGGCCGGTGTGGTTCTGATCCGCGCCCAGCGCGAGCACGTCCCGACCGCAGCGCGCGCGGTCGCAGACATCGAAGGGATAGCCGAGGTCTACTCCGTCTCAGGTGACTGGGACCTCGTGGCGATCATCCGCGTGCCCGAATGGGAGCGGATCGCCGACGTCGTCACGGAGAAGCTGGCAAAGGTGGAAGGCCTGGAGCGCACGACGACACTCGTCGCCTTCCGCGTCTTCTCGAAGAAGGACCTCGCCGGCGCGTACGACATTTTCGAGTGACTTCGCTCATCGTCCAACAGGAGAAGGTTACATGACGCCTCCGCGTCTGTTCGAGGGCAAGCGCGTCCTCGTGTTCGGCGTTGCCAACGAGCGCAGCATCGCATGGGGTATCGCACAGGCGATGCACGAGCACGGCGCGAGCTTCATCTTCACGTATGCAGGGGAGACGCTCGAGAAGCGCGTTCGCCCGCTCGCCGAGAGCGTCAATGCCGAGCTGATCCTGCCATGCGACGTCACCAGCGACGAGCAGGTCGAGCGCTGCTTCGAGCAGGTGCGCGAGAAGTGGGACGGCGTCGACGTCCTCATCCACGCTGTCGCATTCGCCAACCGCGAGGACCTCGAGGGGCGGTTCGTGGATACGTCGCGCGCAGGATTTCTCATGGCGCACGAGATCAGCGTGTTCTCGCTCCTGCTCCTGGCGCGTCACTCTGCGCCGCTGCTGCGGGAGCGTGGCGGCAACATCGTCACGCTGTCGTACTACGGCAGTGAGAAGGTGGTGCAGAACTATAATGTGATGGGCGTCGCAAAGGCATCGCTGGAGGCGAGCGTGCGCTACCTCGCGGCCGATCTCGGACCGGAGGGCGTGCGTGTAAATGCCATCAGTGCCGGCCCGATCAAGACGCTCGCGGCGTCAGGCGTGAAGGGATTCAAGAGCATCCTCGGCGCGGTCGCGGAGAAGACGCCGCTGCGGCGTAATGTCACGCAGGCGGATGTCGGCAATGCTGCGCTGTTCCTGTGCAGCGACCTCGGCGCCGGTGTGACGGGCGAGGTGCTCTATGTCGACGCCGGGTACAACATCATGGGTCTCTGATCTCGCTGCACAGCACTGACTCCGCCGGATGTCGCGGACGTACCGGACATCCGGCGAAGTCACTTGTTCGCGGGTCGCCCCATGTGCATCATTCAGGCGGACCTGACGCTGGGGAATGGCAATGAGGGTGTTCAAGGTGGTCGACGGAGC
>DATABQ010000617.1:0-1531 GCA_036259495.1 Longimicrobiales bacterium
CGAGAGTCCAGGATGTCCAGAGCCTCGGCACCCGAGCCGGCCTCGAGAATGGTGTAACCCTGACGTTCAAGGATGCGGTGCGTGACAGTGCGCACCGCATCGTCATCCTCCACGAGCAGCAGGGTCTCCGACCCGCGCGGCGCAGACTCGATGGTGTGTTCCCTCTCCGCCGGCGTGACGGCCGCATCGATTCGCGGCAGAAGGATTCTGAAGCGGGTGCCATGACCGGGCTCGCTGTAGACGGAGATGTGTCCCTGTGCCTGGCGCACGATTCCATACACCGTCGCGAGTCCCAAGCCGGTTCCTCGCCCGGGCTCCTTCGTAGTGAAGAACGGCTCGAAGATGTGGTTCAGCACTTCATCTGGCATGCCCGTGCCGGTGTCACTGATCGAGAGCAGGACATACGGTCCGGCGCGCATGGCGGGCTCGGCCTTCCGTCGCACGGCATCGTTCGACACATCGGTGTTCGCGGTTTCGATCATGAGCGTGCCGCCGCCCGGTATCGCGTCGCGGGCATTGACGACCAGATTGACGAGGACCTGCTCGACCTGGCCGGGATCGATCTCGACAGCACCGAGATCGGGATCGAGTGTGAGCTGTATGGCGATGTCCTCGCGCACCAGGCGGCGCAGCATCCTGTCGATATCGAGAACGATCGCGTTCAGCGACACCACGCGCGGCTGCACGACCTGCTGGCGGCCGAACGCGAGCAGCTGCCGGGTGAGCGAAGCGGCGCGCTCCGTCGCCCGGCGAATCTCCACTACATCGCCGTAGCGCCTGTCATCGGAGGCTATGTCATCGAGGAGGAACTGCGTGTAGCTCGTGATCGCGGTGAGGAGATTGTTGAAGTCGTGGGCAATACCGCCGGCGAGCTGACCGACCGCCTCCATCTTCTGGGACCGGAGCAGGCGTGCCTCGAGACGCTTCTGTTCCGTGACATCCGCGAGGATCACGACGAAGCCGTTCACTGCGCCGGCCTCGTCGTGGAGCGCGCCGAGCGATGCGCGTACATCCACAAGTGAACCGTCTCTGCGGCGACGCTGCGTCTCGAACGTGCTGCTGCCTCCCGCCAGCGCCGAGTCGCGCCTGGCATGGTGCTCGGCCTGCCGTTCATCCGGGACGATCCCGAGGAACGACTGCCCCACCATCTGCTCCGCCGTCCAGCCGAGCAGCTCCTCCGCCGCGGGGTTCCAGCGCGTGACGCGCAGGTCCAGATCGGCAGAGATGATGGCGAGCGGCGAGTCGTCGACCACCGCACGCAGCACCTCGGCAGTCTCGCGCAGCCGGGCCTCCGCGTGCAGCCGCATGGTCACATCGCTGGCCAGCACGAGCTCGGCGTCGCGCCCCTCGAACCGGATGGGATGAGCGACGATCTCCACATCCAGCAGTACGCCGTCCCTGCGGCGATGCTGCCACTGTCCCGTCCGGTGCAACTCCCTGGGTGAGGCCTTCACGGCGTTACGCAGCCGCTCGACGTGCTCGGCCGGCCTGATGTCGGCGATCGTCATGCGCAGGAACTCCTCGCGCGCAT
>DATABQ010000618.1:0-9690 GCA_036259495.1 Longimicrobiales bacterium
GTGGAGTCGCGCACTCGATCAGGCACGTCGCACACTCGGCGATGCGAAGTTCGATGCCGTGTGGGGCAGTGCAGCCAGGATCGATTTCGATGCGGCGATCGAGCTCGCACTCAATGCGCAGCCGGGCGGCGCGGCTCCGCAGGACGCGGCCGGTGCACCGCATGGGGGCGCATCGGATGGGGCCGCATCGCATGCGGGGGCCTCTCATACGGACGCATCGCACGGGAATGCATCGCACGGGAATGCATCGCACGGGGAAGCATCGGATGCGCCGGCGCCGAGGATAACGTGGCCGGAGCGCGAGCACGATCTGCTGATCCGGGGGCTCGGACCCGTGGAGGTCCAGCGGGAGGGGCGCACGCTCACGAATGAGGACTGGACGTACGCCAGGCCGCGCGAGCTTCTGTTCTACCTGCTGTGTCACGAGGATGGATCCACGAAGGAGCAGATCGGGCTGGACCTGTGGCCGGACGCGTCGCCCGCACAGCTGCGCAGCAGCTTTCATGTAACGGTGCACCACCTGCGACGCGCGCTCGGCGACAGTGAGTGGATCGCGTTCGACGGCGGCCGTTACCGATTTCAGCCCATGCGCGACTTCGACTACGACGTATCGCATTTCACGCGTTGTATGGAGGAAGCGCACAAGCTGCGCACGCGCACGGCATCCCGGGACATCGCTCGCCGCGTGCAGCTGCTTCAGTCCGCGATGGACGTGTATCGGGGCGACTTCCTCGACGACGCCGGATTCGGCGACTGGATGCTCGAGCCGCGCGACCGGCTGCATCGCCGGTTCGCGGATGCGGCAGTGGAGCTTGCCGGGTGCTACCATGCACAGGGACGCTACGATGCCGCATCCGCGACGTGTCGCGCACTTCTTGCACGCGACAACCTCGACGAACGGGCGCACCGCCTGCTCATCCGGGCGCTTGCGGACGCCGGTCGGCCGGCCGATGCAACGCGCCACTACACAGTGATGGTCGCACTCTTTCGAGAAGAGCTCGGTATCGCGCCTTCGAAGGAAACCGCGGCCATCGTGGAGCAGATCGGCAGGAGCGCGTGAAGGACGACAGCAATGGGGGTGACATGGCAGAGGACGCTTCGGCCGGTGGGGACACGGCAATCCTGGCAGGAGGCTGCTTCTGGTGCCTCGAGGCGGCGTTCGCAGAGCTGCGCGGTGTCGCCAGCGTGGAGTCCGGATACATGGGCGGCCATGTCGACCGGCCGGCATACCAGCAGGTCTGCGCTGGCACTACCGGCCACACCGAAGTCGTGCGGGTGACGTTCGACCCGGACACGATCACGTTCCGCGACCTGCTCGACGTCTTCTTCACGATGCACGACCCGACAACGCCAGACCGCCAGGGCGCGGACGTCGGTACGCAGTATCGCTCGGCGATCTTCCATCTGACGCCCGGGCAGAAGGAGATTGCAGAAAGCACGATCCGGGAGCTCGAGGCGGACGGCGTCTGGAGCGGTATCGTCACCGAGATCACGCCGGCGGGGACGTTCTGGCCCGCGGAGTCCTACCACCGCGATTACTATCGCAACAACCCGGACCAGGCATACTGCCGGGTCGTGATCGCGCCCAAGGTCGCCAAACTGCGGCAGCATCACCTGGAGAAGCTGCGGGCAGGCTGACCCGATCCTGGTGCGGTGCGGTTCATGCAAATAACCGGCACCGTCAAATAACCAGGAGATGCGATATGCGGTGGCGCAGTGGACGTCGCAGCAGCAACGTACAGGACAGGCGCGGACGCGGTGGGATGGTGGTGGGCGGCGGTCTGGGCGCAATCGTGATCACGGTCGTTGCGCTGCTGCTGGGCGTGGATCCGGACGCGGTCACTACCGCCACCGGAGGCGCACCGGCCGGCGAGGTCGCGCCGGGCAGCCCCGACCAGTTCCGCGGTGTGGATGAAGAGGCGGACTTCATATCGGTGGTGCTGGCGGATACCGAGGACACCTGGAACGCGCTGTTCGCCGAAAGCGGCTCGACCTACCGCGAGCCGGAGCTGGTTCTCTTCGAGGACGTCGTGCAGTCAGCGTGCGGAATGGCGCAGTCGGCTGTCGGTCCGTTCTACTGCCCGGCCGACGAGCAGGTCTACCTCGATCTCTCCTTCTTCCGCGAGCTCAGCGAGCGGTTCGGCGCGCCGGGCGAATTCGCACGGGCGTACGTTGTCGCCCACGAGGTCGGGCACCACGTGCAGACGCTGCTCGGCATATCGGACGAGGTCCGCGCTGCACAGGCCGGAGCTTCACAGACGGAATCCAATGCGATTCAGGTTCGGATGGAGCTGCAGGCGGACTGCTTCGCCGGGGTCTGGGCGCATCACGCGCAACGCCAGCGACAGGTGCTCGAGCCCGGGGACATTGAGGACGCGCTGCGCGCGGCATCCGCCATCGGCGACGACCGCCTCCAGCGTGAGACGCAGGGCCGCGTGGTGCCGGAGTCGTTCACGCACGGCACGTCCGCACAGCGCTCGCAGTGGTTCCGCAACGGCTTCGAGTCAGGCAACCCCGACCGATGCGATACGTTCGCCATGTGAGTGGACGGATGCAGCGCGGACAGGCTCACGCGCTCCCGGCCTCCGCGGCCTGGTAAGCACGCCATGCGCGGTCCAGCCGGCGCTGCGTCACCAGGAGCAGCGCGATCGCGACGAACGGTGTCGCGACGAAGCTGAAAATGATGGAAGCGACGATCGCCTGACTGCCCGTGCCGCTGCGTGCCGTTTCCCATGAGCCATACTGCATCCCGCAGAACATGATCAGCATCGTGAGCGCCATCACGTGCATCATGTTCACGGCGCCACCGATGACCCACTGCTGAAGCGGCGGAGGCAGCTCCAGCGCGTGCACGATTCGCATTCAGCGATACGGCTCGAGATGCTCCGAGAGGAACGTCCACACACGATTCCACGAGTCGATCTGTTCGGGCGAATCATCGCGTTCGAGCGTCTCCCGATTCACGCGACGGCTGAACGTGTGACCACCGCTCGACGGTCCCGGCGTGGGATCGACATAGATCTTCGTCTCCGCCAGATCCGGCTTCTGAGCACGCAGCGACCAGATCAGCATGGACGCCTCTTCGAAATCGACATCCCTGTCGTTCGTCGCGACGTGGACCAGCAGCGGCACCTCGAGCTTGTGCACGTGGTAGTATGGCGAACGCTCGATGTAGATCTCGCGCTTCTCGAACGGCAACCCCTGCACACGTTCCTGCGTGGAGAAGCTCCGCTGGTAGCGCGGGCCCTTGTAGCTGAGGCGGAAGATGAGGTTCGTCACCGGGACGATCGCGGCCGCAGCGCGGAACGGGTGCTCGTCGCGGAACACCGACAGCAGTGAGATGTAGCCGCCGTGGCTCCACCCCATGATCCCGATGCGATCAGGGTCCACGTGCGGCAGATTGTCGCGCAGGTAGTCGTAAGCAGTCATGACGTCATCGACCTCGTAGCCGCCGTAGTCGATCGCGCGATGATGCGCCTCTCCGTAGCCGGTGCTGCCGCGGTACTCCGGCGCGATCACGACGTAGCCGCGCTCGACGGCGTCACGGATGAACGGCCAGTAGTTCTGGTCCCAGTTGCCATGCACGCCGCCGTGCACCCACACCAGCGCGGCGTGTCCGCGCTCACCGCGATGCTCGAGCGGCTGGAAGATGTAGGCCGGGATGTCCATGTCACCGATCCGGCTGCGATACGTCACCTTGCTGTAGTCCAGCACATCTTCGCTGCGCGCCTCGAAGATGCTGTCCGTCCGCGCCTTGTTCATGATGGCGCGCTCGTAGTTCGACCGCGGATGGTCCTCGTGCCGGTTACTCACATACAGCTCGGCCGCGCGTGCGGAATCGAACGGCGCCGGCGGTCGCTCCGACGACTGCGCTGCCGTGGTCTGGAATGTCAGCGCCAGCAGCAGCAGGGTGCTAGGCAGTGATATGATTCTGGGTGCCGCGGTCATCACGGGTTCTCCTGGCTGGCGTTCGTCGGGGACACCGGAACATAGGTTCCGGCTCCCGTTACCGGCAACGGACTGGGTCCCATCCTGAAGCCGCAGGCGCACTTGCGCCGCTGTCGCAGGGGCAGGGCTCCAGCGGTCGGGTGCGGGGTACTACAACGCTTGCAATCGAGGCCACTTTCGACCTGTAGATGGAATGACCGACGAACACCTGCGCTGCGAGACCGCGGCGCCACCACGCCGGAGCCAGGTCGCGCTGCGACTGCTTCAGCTCATTGCCGGCCTGTTCGGCTGGGCACTCGGCATCGCGCTCTTCATTCGCAGCCACCTCGGACTCGGCCCGTGGGACGCGTTCCACTACGGCGTGCACCTGCAGACCGGCATCACCGTCGGGATGGCGAGCATTCTCGCCGGCCTCGTCATCATTGTGGCCAATCTGCTGCTCCGTGTGCGTCCCGGTGTGGCAACAGTGCTGAACATGATCCTGATCGGCGCCTTCACGGATCTGCTGCTGCCTGTGATCCCGGATGCGCCGTCGCTTCTGGTGGCTGCAGCCTACTTCGCGGGGGCCATACCGCTCGTCGGGCTATCGTCCGGCATGTATATCGGCGCCGGCTTCGGACACGGGCCGCGCGACGGGCTGATGATGGCGCTGACACTCCGGACCGGCTGGTCGGTGCGCGCCATCCGGACGCTGATCGAGCTGTCCGTGCTCGTGCTCGGATGGGCGATGGGGGGCACGGTCGGAATCGGCACGGTGATCGTGACCCTGACGATCGGACAATCCGTACAGTGGGGTCTGCGACTCTTCGGCGCCGCTCCTCCGGCGTCGGAAGCCCGTTCGCGGCTCTCGTTCTCGCGCCGGCTCCGGCGCGCGGCCTGAGCGAGGGGATAGCCATGGCGCGGCGCGCGACCGGCTTCTAACTTCTTCCCGCGCTCCGGCGTCTGTATCCAAACGTCCGACCCCGCACCGGCCCCGGCGCGGGCACCATGCCTTCAGCACAGAGACGAGATGAGAAGCCTTCGCCCCGGGCTCATCGCGGCCCTCGCCGTCGCAGTGACCGTCCCCCTGCATGCGCAGGACGCTCCGCGCGGGCCGTCCGCGCAACCCGCCAACGGGATCGTGGATGCGGTTCTCGACGCCGCGGAGTGGCGCTCGATCGGGCCCGCAAACATGCTGGGCCGCGTGACGGACATCGCGGCGCTGCCGAGCCCATCACGCACGTTCTACGTGGCCGCCGCGGCGGGTGGTATCTGGAAGACGACGAACAACGGCGTCACGTTCCGGCCGCTGTTCCAGAACGAGCGGGTCGCGGCGATGGGCGATCTCGCAATCGCGCCGAGCGACACGATGCAGATCTGGGCAGGAACCGGCGAGGAGGACTCGCGCAACTCGATTTCGCCCGGGCGCGGCATCTACAAGTCGACGGATGGCGGTCTGACGTGGACTCTGATGGGGCTGGAGAAGACGGAGCACATCGCACGGATCATCGTGCACCCTGACGATCCGAACACCGTGTGGGTCGCTGCGGCCGGTGCGACATGGCGTACGAATCCCGAACGCGGCCTCTACAAGACGACCGATGGTGGCCAGACGTGGCGGCTGGTGAAGTTCGTCAGCGACCGCGCCGGCATGATCGATCTCATAATGCATCCGCGCGATCCGAACACGCTCTTCGCCGCCAGCTGGGAACGGCTGCGCGGGCCGTACTTCCTCGAGAGCGGAGGCCCCGGCAGCGCGCTCTGGAAGAGCACGGACGGCGGTGAGACGTGGACCGAAGTGCAGGGCGGCGGCTTCCCCGAGACGATGAAGGGGCGCATCGGCATCGACATCTCGCAGAGCAATCCGAACATCATGTACGCGCTGGTCGAGGCGGAGGCGCCGGATGGCGAGGATGGCGGTTGCCGCGCGGCGAAGGAGGGAGGGTGCGGGCTCTATCGCTCGGAGGATGGCGGCGCCACGTGGACGTGGATGCAGCCGCAGAACACGCGGCCGTTCTACTACTCGCAGGTACGCGTAGATCCTGTCGATCCGGACATCGTCTACTGGTCGTCCACACCGGTGATGTTCTCGCGCGATGGCGGCAGGACGGTCGGCACGACGACTGTCGACCTGCACGTCGATCATCACGCGATGTGGATCGATCCGCACGATCCGAATCGCATCATCGTCGGCAATGACGGAGGCATCGGCATCAGCTTCGACCGCGGCGGGAACTACTGGTTCCCGAATACGTTCCCCATCGGCCAGTTCTACAACGTCAGCTTCGACATGGCCGTGCCATACAGCATCTGCGGCGGTCTCCAGGACAACAACACCTGGTGCGGCCCCAGCCGTCGTGACGGAGGTACGCTCGACAACTTCATGTGGTACCAGATCAGCGGCGGCGACGGTTTCGTCACCCAGCAGGATCCCCGCGACCCGTGCACCGTCTACTCGGAATCGCAGGGCGGCAACATGGGCCGCTCCAACGTGTGCACAGGCGAGCGGAGCAGCCTCCGCAAGCCGAACTTCGAGGCGCGCTACGGGGAATGGGAAGATTCGATCGCGCTGCTCCAGCCGGATCCCGCGGTTGCCGTCTCGGCTGAAACGCAGCAGCGGATCGACCGGTTCCGCGCCAGTCAGGTGCGGGACTCGATCGCCGACACGTTCCGCTACAACTGGAACACGCCGTTTTTGCTCTCGCCGCACGATCCGGATGTGTTCTATGCGGGCGCGAACCGCGTGCTCAAGTCGACGGAGCGCGGTGAGGACCTCTTCGCGATTTCACCCGACCTGACCAAGGCCGACTCAGCCAAGCTGTACATCAGCACGGAGACGACCGGCGGCATCACCGGTGACGCGACGGGCGCGGAGACGTACGGAACCATCGTGTCGCTGAACGAGTCGCCGATCACGCGCGGCTTCCTCGCGGCCGGCACCGACGATGGGAACGTGTGGATCACGCGCGATGACGGAGCCAGCTGGACGGACCTGACAGCGAAGTTCAGCGGTCTGGTTCCGGACACGACGTACGTATCGCGGATCGAGATGTCGCCGCACGATGCAAACCGGTTCTACGTCACGTTCGACAACCACCGCAACGGCGACTTCAGGCCGTACGTGTTCGTGACGCGCGATGGCGGCAACACGTTCCGCTCGATCGCAGCGAATCTGCCCGCCGGCGATGGTCCGGATTACGTGCACGTGGTGCGCGAGGACCCGGTCAACCCGAACCTGCTGTATCTCGGGACCGACGTCGGGCTCTACCTGTCGCTCGATCAGGGTCAGAGCTGGCGCAAATGGGGACATGGATTCCCGACTGTCCCTGTTCACGATCTGAAGATCCACCCGCGCGACCGGGAGCTGATCGTCGGCACCCACGGCCGCTCGATCTGGATCATCGATGTCGCGCCGCTGCAGGGACTGACGCCAGACGTGATCGCGGCGAGCGAGCCGGTACTGTTCGAGCCCGCCGCCGGACTCCAGTACAGCAGCCCCAGCGTCGGTGGCGGCTATCCCGGGCAGGCCTGGTTCCAGGGCGACAACCGCCCGTACGGCGCCGAGATCATCTACTACAGCCCCACCGAGTCAGATGAGTCCGTCACCATCACCATAGCCGATGCGCAGGGGAATGTTGTGCAGACGCTGGATGGCCCGGCGGAAGCCGGCGTGCAGGCCGTTCGGTGGAACTTCCGTGCGGAATCGGATGAGGACGAGCAGGAAGACGAGCCGCTGTCACCCTCCGAGCGTCGCGACAGTCTGATGACGATGCGACGCGCGGATATCGTAGCCGACTCGCTCATCGCCGCGGGTGAGGATTCGGCGACGGTGCGTCGCGTGGCCAGCATGCTCAAGGGTGAGCCGCAGGAGGCTGAAGGTTCCGGCGGTGGTGGTGGCGGTGGCGGCGGCGGCGGTGTGCCCTCCACGGCAGGCGCAGCTCAGCGGCCGTGGGTGGAACGCGCCGGTGAGGGCGAAGTGCGGGAGCGGGGCGGCCGCGGGCGCGGCGGCTTCGGCGGCATGCGGGACGTCATCGAGGCATTCCGCGATGCAGGTGTGCCGGGAATGCCCGGCGCACAGCTGGGCGGCCGAGGCTTCGGCGGCGGTGGTGACGACGACAGCACGGTCGATCCGGGGACATACACCGTCACAGCGACGATCGGCGGCCGTGAGCTGACTACGCGGCTGCAGGTGGTAAGGGACAACTGACCGCCTGACGCGCGGGCAGGAAAAAAGGGGGAAGTGCGGACAGCCGCACTTCCCCCTCGTTGTCTCCGGCGGCCGGAGCAGTCGCGTCAGCCGGCAGCGCGGACTCGGCGGGTCAGCCGCCGTCCAGCCCCTCGATGGTGGCGGTCGACGCCGGCCGCTGCTGACGCAGGCGCGCGGCGACGCGCTCCGACTCGCGCCAGACCCGCATCACGTTCTCCCCCGCCAGCTTCCGCAGATCTGCATCGCTCCAGCCGCGCCGTATCAGCTCTGCGAACAGTGCCGGATACGTCGAAACATCCTCCAGGCCGACCGGCGTCGAATCGATGCCGTCGAAATCCGCGCCAATGCCCACGTGGTCGATACCGGCGACGTCGCGGACATGCTCGATGTGGCGGATCACGTCGGCGATCGTGGCCTGCGGCTCCGGTGTCTCACTACGCGTGGCCGGCGGCAGCTGCGACCACTCGAGCACCTCCGTATTGATGAACGAGGGCACGAACGTGACCATGACCACGCCGCCGTTCTCAGGCAGGCGCTGCAGCACGTCGTCCGGAACGTTACGCGGATGCTCCGTCACTCCGCGCGCCGACGAGTGTGAGAAGATCACCGGCGCCTCCGTCACATCCAGGGCATCGTGCATCGACTCGCCCGATACGTGCGACAGATCGACGAGCATCCCGAGACGGTTCATCTCGCGCACGACTTCCCGGCCGAACTCGCTCAGACCGCCGAGCTCGCGCAGCGCGCAGCACGAATCTGCCCAGTCGATGTTCGCCGAGTGCGTCAGCGTCATGTACCGCACACCGAGATCGTAGAACGACCGGAGCGCACCGAGCGAGTTCTCGATCGCGTGACCACCCTCCATACCGAGCATCGATGCGATCCTGCCCGACTCGAACACACGCTCCGCATCCGCCGTCGTCAGCGCCAGCTCGAATACGTCCGGATACCGCTGAATGATCTGGTGAGCGATGTCGATCTGCTCCAGCTGCGTCTTCGCCGCTCCCTCCTCGACCGCGTTGATCGGGATGTAAACCGACCAGAACTGTGCGCCCACCATGCCCTCGCGCAGGCGCTCGATGTCCGTATGCCCCGGCGTGCGGCTGCGCAGATCGTACGCGACCACGTCGTGCGGCGCCGCGTCATACTGACGCACCGCCCACGGCAGGTCGTTGTGGCCGTCGACGAGCATCGTCGTCGACAGCAGCGCGCGTGCATGCGCCAACGGATCCGATCGATCGGTCACGCTCTGTGTGCTGGCGGTCGAGCACGCGCCGAGGAATACGAGGGGGAGCAGAACAGCGTAACGCATCTTCATCGTCCCGGTCAGTTGGAAGGAATGATCAGCTCGCAATGTGGTCGGCGGGATTGAGTGAAGCAACTCGCGGGGCGGCGCGTGGGGCGTGGTGCGTGGGGCGTGGGGCGTGGCGCGTGGCCGCGCGGTGCGTGGTGCAGGGGGTTGCGGCGCAACGTTCGGCGGCGATTTGCGGCGCAACGTTCGGCGGCCGGGGGCGTCGGCGGTGGTTTGCGGCGCAACGTTCGCGCGCTCGACGGGG